>PAOO01000027.1 GCA_002708065.1 Chloroflexota bacterium | reverse complement strand
GCATGTTCCCTACCATAGGCGATATTTTCTTTCAGTGAAGTGGTGAACAAAAACACGTCTTGCTGAACAACGCCAACGTTGTTACGCAAGGATTTCAGCCTGTACTCCTTGATATCAACACCATCAATCGTGATTCGGCCTCCCGTAACGTCGTAGAATCTAGGTAAAAGACTGACAATGGTCGACTTACCACTCCCTGGCGCTCCTAAAAGAGCGATTATCTCTCCTGGTGCGGCGTCGATACTGACATTTGTAAGTACTGGTTTCCTCCCTTCATAGGCAAAGGAAACGTTTTCAAATTGAACATGCCCCTTTGGTCTAGGNATGTCAANGGCANCNTTTAATTCCTTAACTGGTGANACCGTATCAAGAATCTCAAACATCCGTTNCCCCGCTGATGCCGCGCGAGCATATGAATTTACNAGCCAACCTGACATNCGNACNGGCATAGCAAGAATNTGTAGGTAGAATATGAATTGTGCTANCTCGCCNGGTGNCATGTGTCCATTAATTACCNNGTANCCNCCGTACCATAAAATAAGNCCNATNGCGACTAGGAAGGTAAANAGCATAAAAGANGTNCTTGAGGCNCGAAGACGTTCNGCCTNTATGTATATATCCGCAACTTCTGAACTCTTTGCGTCGAACCTCGATTCTTCGTGATCCTCAGAAGCAAAAGCCTTTACAACCCTCATTCCAGAGAAGTTTTCCTGGAGTATTGTGCTCAGCTCAGCCATTTTCTCCTGAACTTGCAGCCAAAGCGCTCTCATCTTTAGCCTGACACTACTAGTGTAGAAGGCCACGACCGGCATAAAACTTGCGCTGAGTAGACCTAGCTTCCAATCCGAATAAATTAGTATGCCTGCAACAACAACAAATAATATTGCAAAGTATGGAGCCCGTACCAAACCCATATTGATAAACATTCTTATATTCTCAACATCGGTAATGGCACGGGACATAAGGTTACCGGTGTGATAGCGATCATGAAAAGCGAAACTTTGATGCTGTACATGGTCATAGAAGGAATTTCGGATCTCATAAGAGACGTACTGTGACAGAGATTCGCCAAGGTAGGTTTGGCCGTATGAGAGGACTCCTCTAATGACGCCCAAAGCCATTATTATCGCCACGGAGGTCAAAATAGCGGATGAAGGTACACTTCCTTCCCCCGCTCTTAGGTGACTAGCAATATCATCGATCGCCTCTCCAAAAAAATAAGGCAGAAAAACATANGCCACAAGAGCNCCNGCGGTGCAAAGATANGCTGCNATCAATCTNGATTTGTAGTGNAGGGCNATGCCAATNATTCTAAGGATGTGCTGCATAAANTCTCTNGTTTGCTTCTCCTATGAAATCGGCAAATTATGAACCTTNAACCAAGGATAGGGCAAGAGTTCAATTTGCTCTCAAGTCAAGAGATCATTCTAACGCTTTACCCCCGGTGCCTTGCAAGCGTTTTAACGACGAATTCTTGATGTTTTGTTCATGTTTTATTTTACCTGAATAGAAAATCCTAAGATATGCCACACAGACACCTACTACATTTTATGAATTCCATTANGGGGTCAAAAACAGAACATAGATCTGTTAGATTNATTGTGATTGTTACGGNATCTGTCAAANTGTGCATGTGACAATAATTTAAAGAACCCATCTCTAATAACAGGATTTTGTGCCTACAGCGGACAAAACTAACCGCTAAATGCTACATTTAANTCTATATGTCGAAGTCGAAAACAATATGCCCATTTGCCTGTAGGGAAATGGTACCTAATGACATAGAACAAGCGAATGCTATCGAAAAGGACGCCTTCCCAGACCTGTTCCCGCCAACATCCTTCAGTAAGGAACTGAAACGAGATAGGGCGACAATTTTAGTTGCCGANGTAAACGANAATGCAACTGGTTGGCAGGAGTTAATTCCTCCANGCCAAGATAACATTTCTAACTCTAACCTTTATCGCAACGGATACACAGGTTATGGGAAGGGTCAAAAATTTCTTACAGGGCTACTTATGTTTTGGGAAATGGCGGGAGAAGCACACATAATAAGTGTTGGGGTGCGAAGGAATTTCAGGCGAAGNGGAATAGGCGAATTGCTGATGCTNAACTGTTTTTCCAAGTGCGTTCGGAGTACTTATTCTGCCATATCACTGGAAGTAAGAAGTTCTAATAAAGCTGCTCAGGAACTTTATTTAAAACACGGGTTCTTAGTTGAAGGTANACGTAAAGCTTACTACTCCGACAATCGTGAAGATGCCCTCATTATGAATGCAAGAAACATTCTGTCACCTTCTCACGTACAAAGAATGACGGATCGCAAGAAGACATATACGGAGTTGCATGGGCAGTTAACCGAAATTAGTTGACCGTAACCATCTGAACAGGGTTTTTTGATCTGCTTTTCCTCNNCGTGCTATACTTTCTCGACACTTTTGGGTATNAAAAGTGCTGTTTTGTGTGTCCNTAAACTTTAGTAAATAGAAAACTTNACCGGAAGGCAAAAAAATGGTTCAAGAGGCGGTCCAACCAGAAACTACACAAACGCAGGATGACAATCGGATCACGATGAAGTCCTTATTGGAAGCTGGGGTCCATTTCGGGCACCAAAAGAGACGGTGGAACCCTAAAATGNGCGAGTATATCTTCGCTCACCGAAATGGCATACATATTATTGACCTACAAAAGACTCTCTACAAACTTGAAGAAGCGGCCGAATTTCTAACCGAGGTTGCTGCGGAAGGTAAAAAGATTCTTTTTGTAGGAACGAAAAAACAGGCTCAAGACACCATTGTTACTGAGGCAGAAAGAAGTAATTCACTATACGTTTCTAACAGATGGCTTGGTGGAACCCTCACCAATTTCAAAACAATACAATCGAGAATTGACTACCTTGTCAAGCTAGAAGCACGTAGAGAAAACGGGGAATTCAACCAACTCATAAAGAAAGAGGCTTTGGGCTACGATGAAGAAATAAGACGTCTAAATCGAAACCTGTCGGGGATCAAAGAAATGACGGAGATGCCTGGAGCACTTTTCATAATTGACATAGGTAAAGAAGAGATTGCAGTAGCGGAGGGCAGAAGGGTTGGTATCCCAATAGTGGCCTTGGTAGATTCTGATTGCAACCCAGAACTAATCAACCATCCTGTACCAGGTAACGATGACGCTATAAGATCGATAAGGCTCGTAGCGGGATACATGGCTGACTCAATTATTGAGGGTCAGAACAGAAGAATTGCCCAGCAAACAGATNCAGGGGAAAACTTAGACGAAAGTGAGGTCTCACCTCGCATGGTTACATATTCTACAGTCACTTAGCAGTCACGGTAGAAGAACCAGCGCCAGAAAATCTTGCGGACATAGAGTTGGATGAAGAAAGTGCCGATCCCACTCCTGAGGAGAAGGAATCTGCTGAAAGTGATATCTCCACAGAAGGGGTTTCAGAAAATGAGGCCGAATCGGACGATGTCGATCAGGAAAAAGAGGAAGAGGGCTAGACTAGAAGAGAAATCTTTTCCACGTATTAATTGCCAGGTGAACAATTGACGACAAACACGGAACTAATAAAGCAGTTACGAAGTAGAACTAGTGCAGGAGTGATGGATTGTAAGCGCGCTCTTGACGAGAGCAATGGTGACCTTGACGAAGCGGAAGAGATTTTGAGAGAGCAAGGTATCGCTTCAGCTGCGAAAAAATCAGCCAGAGAAACGGATCAAGGAATTATTGAGACATACATTCACAGCGGAGGCAGAATCGCTGCCATGGTTGAAGTGAATTGTGAAACCGACTTCGTGGCAAGAACCGACGAATTTTCCTCTTTGGCACACGATATAGCGATGCAAGTTGCCGCCATGGCTCCGGTCGCAGTCAGCAGGGATGACACAGTCGATAGTGAACAACCAGTGCCNGAGGATTCTTGCCTTCTACAACAACCTTTTATTAAAGACCCTTCCAAAAGCATCCAAGACCTCATTAATGAGACTGTAGGTAAGCTAGGCGAGAATATCCGTGTCCGAAGGTTTCAGAGATTCTCACTGGGCGAGTAGACTCTTTAAAATGGCCGAAGTTCAATTTAGTCGCGTCTTACTAAAACTCAGTGGAGAATCGCTGAAAGGATCCAGGGGACACGGCATTGATCCCGAGGCTCTTGACTATATGGCCGGTGAAATCAAATCTGTTACTAAGATGGGTGTAGAGCTCGGCATAGTAGTTGGAGGTGGAAACATTTGGCGTGGATCCGAGGCTGAAACGGAAGGTATGGACCGAGCTACGGCCGATTATGCAGGAATGCTCGCGACAGTCATCAGCGCCCTCGCCCTGCAGGAGTCCATGGAAAGAAAACACAACCTCGATACACGAACTATGAGTGCAATCAACATACAGCAAGTAGCGGAACCTTACATACGGAGGAGAGCCATTCGTCATTTGGAAAAAGGTAGAGTCGTGTTATTTGCAGCAGGTACAGGCAATCCATTCGTTACTACAGACACAGGCGCCGCTTTACGCACATTGGAAATGGAAGCGGACGTCCTACTCATGGCGAAAAATGATGTGGATGGCGTATATGACGAGGACCCTAAAACTAATCCGAACGCAACTCGATACGAACACATAACATACTTGCGTGCTATAGAAAAACGGTTGAAAGTTATGGACAGTACTGCCCTTTCTCTTTGCATGGAACATAATGTACCAATTGTTGTATTTGATCTTTTCGAACAAGGGAACTTAGCAAATATTGTGAAAGGGCAAAAAATAGGAACCTTAGTATCAGACAAAGAAAACCCTAAATCGAAAACATAATTGGGGGGCACCACAATGGCCACAGTACAAGAGGTGTTAGAGAACACAAAAGATCGGATGCAAAAAAGTGTAGGATCCCTCAATAGGGAGCTTTCAGTTGTTAGAACGGGGCGCGCATCTGCAGCTCTTGTGGAGAATTTGAACGTGGATTATTACGGGACCTCAACCCCTTTAAACCAACTATCGTCAATAACAATACCTGAAGCTCGTACGATAGTAATTCAGCCGTGGGACAAGGAAGCACTCACCGAGATCGAAAAAAGCATACTCAAGTCTCAAACGGGCCTTAATCCGAGTAATGATGGGGCGATAATACGCCTAAATGTGCCCGAATTAACTGAAGAAAGTAGAAGAGACATGGTGAAAGTCGTAGGAGCTATTGTTGAGCAAGCGCATGTGGCAGCGAGAAACATTCGACGAGACAGTCTTGAGACATTCCGATCTATGGAGAAGGGTAAGGAAATATCCCAGGACGAAAGTCACCGTGCTCAAGACGACCTTCAAAAAATAACTGACTCTTCCATATCTGAAATGGACCAGATGAAGTTGAACAAAGAAAAAGAGGTTATGGAAGTATAACTAACATCCAGTACATACGGACCCTCCCCAAAATGTCCTTCTAACGAGCGCGCTAATGACAGGAACATCGGTCTCAAATACTTCTCATGCACTAAACCATGTGGCCATCATTATGGATGGAAATGGTAGATGGGCTGACTCCCACGGTCTTATCAGGAGCGAAGGACACCGACAAGGTACGAAGAATTTACGTGAAGTAGTTAAAGCATTCGCAGATGAGGGCGTCAGTTTCGTCACCTTGTATGCATTTTCAAAGGAAAACTGGCAAAGACCTCGTAACGAAGTTCAAAACCTATTTGATCTTCTAGTGGAATCAGTAGCCCAGAACCTTGAAGGCTTACACCAAGATGGAGTGTGTATCCAGCATCTCGGGGATAAGAATAACCTCCCTTACGAAGTCAGAGAAGCTATAGGTCACTCGGAAAAGATTACTCAAGGTAATTATCATGTGACACTTTCTGTGGCGTTTAATTATGGGGGCAGGGCTGAAATAATAGAGGCAGTGAAAAAAATAGTAAAAGACTCTATTGCCTTCTCTGATATCACTGAACGAGTAATTGAGGATCGCCTGTATACCTCTGCGATACCGGATCCTGACCTCATAATCAGAACGGCAGGTGAGAAAAGGTTAAGCAATTTCTTAATATGGCAGTCGGCGTATTCAGAGTACTACTTCACAGATGTTCTCTGGCCAGATTTTGGCAAGGCTGACGTTCAAAAAGCGATCCGAGAATACAAAAATCGAAAACGCAAATTCGGCGCGTTAGAAAGCTAGGTCACAGCTAAGGAACTGGAACCTTTTGAAAGCACGACTCCTTAGCGCCTCTATCGCACTCCCGATAGTAGTAGGGTTTATTTTCCTCGGCGGGATCTGGTTTTCTGTTTTAATCATATTTGGAGCATCGNTTGCCGGGTATGAAACCGCAAANATGCTTCGCTTACGTGGCATTAATGCGAGCCCAATCGTCTCTTCAATCTCCTCTGGCGTTGTTGTGCTACTAGCATTTNTATTTTCCAAGATCGATATCACTGCTTATTTATTCTCGTTGTGTGTGATTATCGGCGGCGTGGCGAGCATAATTTGGATTTCATCAATTAGGGTAAAAAATTCGTCGAATATTGTAGCGATCACTGGCGTGTTAGCGGTGACTTTTTACGTTGGTGGATTCTTAGGCCACGCGCCACTCATTCGTGAAAGTGAGCATGGTCTTGAATGGATCCTACTTCTATTGTTCGTGACAACACTTACAGACACTGGCGCCTACNCGATAGGAAAAGCATTTGGGAAAAGACCTTTCTTCCCGAAAATCAGTCCAGCTAAGACACTTGAGGGAGCCTTCGGTGGTCTCTTATTCGGAATTGCTGGAGCCATCATATCNGCAGTCATTTTGACCAATCTGGAAATCAATTTCATTGCGGCTACCACCATTGGCATCATTCTTTCTCTGGGGGCGCAAGGAGGTGATCTACTTGAGTCATCTATTAAAAGGCTTTCAAGCGTAAAAGATTCAGGTTCTTTAATGCCAGGACACGGAGGCGCGCTTGACAGACTAGATTCAATTGTTTTCAACCTAGCCCTCTTGTATCATTTTGTACGATGGATGAGCGTTTAAAGGGACTTTCTGTTCTCGGCTCCACGGGTTCCGTAGGAACTCAAGTGCTTGACATAGTCCGTACATACCCTGATAGGTTCACTGTTATTGGATTAGCAGCGAATCGAAATCATAAGTTGCTATCTGAACAAATCGAGGAATTTGAACCTCGTTTTGTTTACTATAANAAGCCGCTTGAANAAGGAATNGATTTCCCAGCAAGCGAGGCACGTAAAGTTACCCTTAGNGAAATAGCTACCGCAGACGACGTCGACATAGTTGTGACCGCAACTACCGGTGACGTAGCCTTAAGTCCGACTTTTGACGCAATTGAAAAAGGCCTGGACATCGCCATCGCGAATAAAGAAACAATCATCATGGCAGGGGCTAANTTAATGCGAGACGCCGGAAACAAGGGTGTCTCATTGCTCCCANTGGACAGCGAGCCAAGCGCGATTTGGCAATGNCTTAGAGGAGAAAACTCTCTAATCGAAAAGCTGGTGATTACCGCATCTGGAGGAGCGTTTCGTGATGTTCCAATAGAAGAGCTTGATCAAGTACAGCGAACTGACGCTTTGAAACATCCGACATGGGAAATGGGCGCAAAAATCTCAGTAGATTCTGCAACTATGATGAATAAGGCATTTGAAGTCATAGAGGCCAAATGGCTTTTCNATGTNGACTGGAATCGAATTGATGTGGTAATCCATCCGGAAAGCATCATTCATTCGATGGTGGAATTTGAGGACGGTTCTACTAAAGCTCAGTTGAGTCCTCCAGATATGAGATTACCAATTCAACACGCTCTTTTCTACCCCGAACGGNTACCTAATACGAAATTGAGTAGATTTGATCCCGTAAAGACAAAAGAATTGACTTTCAGGGAATTGGATCATGATCGATATCCATGTTTCCAAATGGCCTTAGATCATGCCAAAAAGGGAGGAACATGGCCATCAGCACTTTGCGGAGCGGATGACGGAGCTGTGGAAGCGTTTCTTAGTGGAAAAATATCCTTCAGAGAAATTGAACCTCTTATAAGAACTTCCCTTCTCGCTCACAAATCAGTAACCAACCCTTCTTTGGAACAAATGCAAGCGGCTTCTAAATGGGGGNAAAACCAAGTCAACAATTTGGTCAGCACCAAGGGTGATAATGGTTGATATACCAGGCTGGATACTTGTAATCCCAATATTGGCATTTCTTGTGTTTTTTCACGAATTAGGCCACTTTGCCACTGCAAAAAAATTTGGCATAAAGGTAACTGAATTCGGTTTTGGGTTTCCGCCACGAATTTGGGGTATTCAACGAGGGGAGACCCTTTATTCCATAAATTTGATTCCAATAGGTGGATTCGTGAAGATGGTAGGTGAAGAAGATCCTACAGAACTACGAAGCTTCGCGCGACAGAGTGTGACCCGTCGAGCAATCGTCTTACTCGCCGGACCAATCATGAACTTGATTATACCAATAGTAATATTCTCAGTAATTCTGGCTTTGCCCCATGACAAACTAATAGGAACTGTGACAATAGGAGGTGTAGCTCCCGGGTCACCGGCAAAAGTTGCAGGATTGCTACCGGGTGATGCGATCCTGTCCGTCAATGGTGTAGGCGTTAATAATCACGCAGATATGGTGCAAGAAGTACGTAAATACAGAGGTAAGCAAACAAATTTATCAATACGAAGAGTATCAGCGACTGGGATGATAGGGTTTTCGCCAGATTCTAGCTACGTTGAAACAATTACACTAATACCTCGTAAAGATCCACCCAAATTGAAAGTGGTCGAAAATGTGATCGACCCTTCAAGCGAAGTTAGCGTTTCAGACGCTAGATCCTATGATATAAACGCTTCGGTAGGAGACACTTTAACCCAGGGCTCGGTTGGCGTATTAATAGGAACCTCGAATGCCAAATTTGTCAAGGATAGACTACCTATTTGGGGAGCCATACCCGCATCGCTTAATCGTATATTGGATGTCGTCAGATTCACCTTTTCAAGCATAAGGGGATGGCTCTCCGGTGGAGAAAACCCTGGACTAACAGGCCCGATCGGAATCGCACAGGTTACTGGTGAGGTAGCAAAAGTAGGAATATCTCCTATATTAGAGCTGACCGCCCTCATCAGCATCAGTTTGGCAATAGTCAACATTCTTCCTATTCCAGCTCTTGATGGAGGTCGTCTTATGTTTGTAATCATTGAGGGAATCAGAGGAGGAAAAAGAATATCGTCTCAAGTTGAGGGGATAATTCATATGACCGGATTTGGAGTACTCATAGGATTGATTTTATTAATGAGCTATTTTGATATATTGAGGATACTCGGCGGAGGAAGATTTTTCGAATGAATCATGGCCAAGATAGAAGGGATATTTGAGATGGCNAGGAGAATCACTCAACCTGTTTCCGTTGGCGACGTAGTAGTAGGCGGAAACGCTCCTATAAGTGTTCAGTCTATGACTAAGACCGACACTAGGGATATAAAGGCCACGGTCAATCAAATAAAACAATTGGAGGAAGCGGGATGCGAGATAGTCCGGTGTGCTGTCCCAGACTTAGAATCTGCTGTTGCCTTGAAAAGCATTAAAACCCAATCAACCATTCCAGTCATAGCAGACATTCATTTCCATCATGAGTTAGCGCTAGAATCATTAAGGAGCGGGGTTGATTGCCTGCGGCTAAACCCCGGAAATATAAGGGATAAAGGAAAGGTAAAACTTATCGTAAAAGAAGCCAAAGAACGTCAAGTGCCGATCAGAATTGGAGTCAACTTTGGCAGCTTACCACCGGTGGATGGGATAGGAAAAACAGGCGGTGTGTCGAGGCATACCGACGGAGTCAATTTACTTGAAAAAGGATCTTCAGTTGAGGGGACCTACACTGCAGTAGACCATATGATTGCGACAGGCCTCTGGGAGATAGGAATTCTGGAGAGTTTGGATTTCGATTTAATAAAGATCTCCCTGAAAGCCTTCGACATCGAAACTACGGTGGCATCGTATAGGGGAATGGCTGAACTAGTCCCCTACCCTCTCCATTTGGGAATTACAGAAGCAGGGACAGCTGAATCCGGAAGTATAAGGAGTGCAATAGGACTAGGCATTCTTCTATACGAAGGAATAGGCGACACTATAAGAGTTAGCTTAAGCGACGAACCGGTCAAAGAAGTAGACACTGGATTTGAGATTCTTAAGGCAATGGAGCTTCGGAAAGAGAGTCCTATCTTAGTGGCATGCCCCAGCTGTGGTCGGGCTGATGTTGATGTACGAAAACTGGCAAACGAAGTTGATGATCTTCTAAAAAAAATTAAAACCCCTATCAAGGTAGCGGTCATGGGATGCGAGGTGAACGGACCTGGAGAGGCCAAGGACGCCGACGTAGGCATTGCTGCTGGTTCAGGCCGTGCAGTTATCTTCAGAAAAGGTAAAAAATCCAAGATCGTAGATGAAAAAGACATGTTGAAAACTCTCATGGATGAAATACATAAGGTGGAAAGAGAACTTGCTGACCCGAACTGAACATTATTCCGGGGTAACTTTATAGATGAGAATGTCTACCCTGTTTGGCAGGACTCTACGAAACGACCCCGTGGAAGCGGAACTGATAAGTCATCGCCTCCTCCTCCAAGCTGGGATGATTCACCAAGTGTCTTCTGGTGTTTACAGCTATTTGCCACTCGCGTGGCGATCACTGCGCAAGATAGAACAAATCATCCGTGAAGAAATGGAAGCGGCAGGCGCACAGGAGTTAAAACTCGGTATTCTTCAACCACGTGAATTGTGGAGGCGGTCTGGCAGAGATGAAGTATTTGGCCCCGATATGATGCGGCTGATGGATCGCAGAGAACGGGAACTGGTTTTGCCTCCAACAAACGAAGAACTGATCACGGAGACAGTCAAAAGTGTGGTACAAAGCTATAGAGATCTGCCGGTAACCTTATTTCAGATTCAAACGAAATTCCGAGATGAACTTCGCCCTCGCGGTGGTCTCGTCAGGGTCCGCGAGTTTGACATGATGGATGCCTATAGTTTCGACCTTAACCAAGAAGGTCTAGACGAAAGCTACAAAGTAATGGTGGCAGCATATAAGAGAGCTTTCAAGCGTTGCGGGATCAAAACCGTAATAGTTGAAGCAGATAGCGGACCAATTGGCGGTAAGGATTCAAAGGAGTTTATCCTGCTCACAGAGTCCGGNGAAGATACCGTAGTGTTGTGCAATGAATGCGAGTACGCGGCAAACGATGAAAAGGCAACCTCTCTGAAGGTTGCTAATCCGGAAACGCCCCACATACATATGGAAGAGATACACACGCCTGGGGTAAAAACTATTGAAGAATTGGCAAATCTATTAGAAGTCGGCACCGAGCAGACTTTGAAAGCCGTTTTCTATTACGCTGATGGAGAGTTGGTGTTTGCAACTATCAGAGGTGATCTTGAGGTGAATGACGTAAAGCTGAAAAATTCATTAGGGGTATCAGATCTAAGGCTCGCCTCTTCTGAGGAGGTAAAAGCGGGAGGTCTTGTAGCAGGTTCAGCGTCACCAGTTGGCATAGAACATATACGCATAATCGTCGACGATTCCGTCCGGCTAGGATCAAATTTCGTGGCTGGGGGAAATCGCAAAGATTATCACATCAAAAATGTTAACTATCCGAGGGATTTCCAAAGCCATTTAGAAGCAGATATAGCAATGGCTGAGTCAGGACATAAATGTCCCCACTGCAAAGGCACTCTCCAAACTCAAAGAGGAATCGAGATTGGCCATGTGTTCAAACTGGGCACTAGTTATTCGGAATCGATGGATGCAAATTATTCGAACGAATCTGGAGAATTGGACAAGATCGTTATGGGGTGCTACGGCATTGGTATTGGCAGAGTTCTCGCTGGAGCGCTTGAACAATTATCAGATGAGAAAGGCATGGTATTGCCTCACAACATCGCCCCTTATGAGGTCATAATTATTGGATTGAATACCGACAAACATGAAGTCGCAGCTACAGCTGAAGATCTTTACAAGAACCTTCAAGATATGGGTATCGAAACTTTATATGACGATCGCCAAGAAACCGCCGGAGTGAAGTTAAATGACGCCGATCTTATTGGAATACCGTTGAGGGTAGTAGTAAGTAATCGGAATCTTTCCAAAGGGTGTATTGAGGTCAAGACACGAACCAGTGAAGAAGCTGAGATGATCACATTGTCAAACGCCTGTGAAGAGATTAAAGGCATTCTAGAAAAGATTAATTGAGAATGAATTCATAATGTGGCCAGATAAAATACGCTGTCCGGTTTCACTGGGATTTGATGTCGACGGAGTTAGCGGAGCAATCAACCGAAATCCGAAAACCAGAAATCTTCCAAGCTTGATGTCTATGAGAGAGTATGGCCCCTCTGTAGCTATGCCAAGAATACTAGACCTTCTGGACGACTACGGGATCAAGGCATCCTTTTTCGTACCAGGATTTATCGCTGAAACTCATATTGAATTGATTGAAGATTTAGTATNGAGGGGGCACGAGATTGGTCATCATGGGTATATGCACGAGCCTCCAGCAACATTGAATAAAGAAGAGGAAGCCGAAGTCCTTGATCGAGGCACTGCGATTCTAAAAAAAATAACCGGCAATGTACCAGCAGGATACCGATCTCCTAGCTGGGAGCTAAGTAATAATTCGCTTCAACTTCTCCATGATCGGGGGTTTGAGTATGACTCAAGTCTTATGGGCAACGATATCCCCTATATTGTGAACGCAGGGTCAGGAAGTATAGTAGAAGTTCCTATTCACTGGGAATTGGATGACCATCCTTTCTTCAACTATAGCCCCTACCTAGGACAGACAAACGTGGCTGCAAGCCCAAGGCACGTATTCGAAATTTGGTCAGCAGCGTTTGAAGGACTATACAACTATCGAAGAAGCTTCGTGTTGACCATGCANCCCTGGATTATAGGACGCCCAGGAAGACTCGAGATGCTCAGACAACTGGTCGAACACATAAAGGCGTTTGACGGTGCGGAGTTTATGACGATATTAGATCTCGTTCATCTGTACCGTAACAATATTTAACAGAGGCTTCATTGAATGGTTTCAACGCCGAGTGATACCATCCACATATTGGTCTTTTTTAGTACCNGTCTTTCCTATTTCGAATATGTTGCCTAAATACCAATTGGGAGGTAANTGGCATGACGTTGCCTAACAGGATGAAATTTGGAATTTTTATGGCNCCGTTTCATTGGTTGGGAGATAATCCAACTCTTGGNTTGGAACGAGATCTTGAAACAATTCAATGGCTTGACCGTTTAGGATTTGATGAGGCATGGATCGGAGAACACCATAGCGCGGGATGGGAAACAATTGCGTCCCCAGAAATTTTTATAGGTGTTGCCGCGGAAAGGACTAAACACATCAAGCTAGGTACCGGAGTAGCAAGCCTGCCATATCATCACCCTTTGATGGTGGCTAATAGAATGGTCCTATTAGATCATCTGACCAGAGGCAGGGTAATGCTAGGGGTTGGGCCTGGCGCTCTTGTTTCGGATGCTTACCAACTGGGCATAGACCCTCCGACACAACGGCCTAGAATGGATGAATCCATCGGGATCATTAAACGACTTCTCACAGAATCAAATCCTATAACGTATAAGTCAGACTGGTTTACTCTCAATGAAGCTCTACTGCATTTGAGACCTTACACACAGCCACATTTTCCAATCGCAGTAGCAGCAGCACAGTCTCCGTCAGGTATGGTTGCTGCTGGAAAACATGGTCTTGGAGTGTTGTCTGTAAGTGTTGTTCGAGGAGGAAGTATTTCTTCAAATCTAGGCGACTTTTGGAATATCGCTGAGGAGACCGCCGAGTCCTATGGCCAGACTGTCGATCGAAAGGAATGGAGAATAGTCTTGCACGTACACCTTGCTGAGAGTAGGAAAGAAGCGATGGAACAGGTGCGGGAGAGATCTGCCGCTTACCAATACGACTACTTCCATCAAACTATGGGAATGCCCTTTGAGTATGACGGTCCCCGAGAAAAGATCGCAGACTACATGGTTGCGAACGGTGCCTGGTGCGTAGGAACTCCTGACGATCTAATAGCAAAAATCAAAGAGTTAGATGAACAAAGTGGCGGCTTCGGTGGATTCATGATTCAGGCAACGGAATGGGGGACACGGGAACAAGTTATGCACAGCTATGAGTTGATAGCAAGATACGTCATGCCCCATTTCCAAGGTTCACTCACTAATCTTCAGATTTCTCAGAAATGGTCTGAAGAACATAGAGATGAACTGCAGTCCCTTAAAACAGTTTCTATAGACAAGGCGATTTCAGACTACCGGGAAACCAAATGACTGACCGACGATTATGAAGGGAGTATCAAAATAATGGCAAAAATGACTGGGGGAGAAGCANTGGCTAAATCCCTTTACAGAGAAGGCGTGAGGGTGATTTTCGGGCTCCCAGGAGTGCAACTATATGCTTTGCTTGACGGACTTGCCAAAGAACCCGGCATTAGGTTCATAAATACGAGGCATGAACAGGCAACCACGTACATGGCAGATGGTTACGCAAGAGCCGGAGGAGATGTAGGAACTGCTCTAGTAGTTCCTGGTCCTGGGCTTCAAAATGCTAGTGCGGGCATAGGTACGGCGTACTCCGCTTCATCCCCAGTTCTTGTTGTAGCAGGCCAGGTAGAACGCGATCTTATCGGTGTGGAAAGAGGTATGTTGCATGAGATAAAGGGTCAAATGGAAACTATCAAACCGGTTACAAAACATCAAAGACTCATTATAGACCCTGCAGACATTCCTGAAGCTGTTCATGAAGCGATGGAGCAGCTTAAAACAGGACGGCCNAGACCAGTTGAGATTGAGATCCCTCCAGAAACACTTTCCGACGAAGTGGACGTTGAATTACTTGAATCTGGGAAATACGAGAGGCCTGCCGGCAGCATTGANAGTGTAAAGCACGGGGCGGACTTGATAGCAAAAGCGAAAAAGCCTCTGCTATGGGGAGGCGGTGGAGTGATCTCAGGGAAAGCATCAGGAGAATTCACTGCCCTAGCGGAATATCTTCAAGCCCCTGTNATTACTACTGGAGAAGGAAGAGGCTCCATATCTGATAGAAGCTACCTATCCATAGGGAGTTTTCGGTTCAGGAACGATAAATTTTTTGAGAACAGAATTGATGACTATGACTTGATCGTGGCGGTAGGCACNCGGATGGCCTCCCCAGGATTCCTTAAAGGGCAAAAGATCCTCCAAATTGACATAGATGAAGAAGAAATAGGACGAAATTACGAGAACACTGATGGGATTGTCGGTGACGCAAAGAAAAGTCTTTCGGGCCTTCTAAATGCTCTGAAAGAAAGGATACCTGCTAGAGAAAGCCGCGAAGCAGAACTTAATGCGCTAAAAGAGGAACGTTTCAATCCTGCGACGGTGATAGAACCTCAAAACTCATATGTACAGGCTATTAGAAGAGCTATGCCCGACGACGGAATATTTGTGTCNGGAATGACTCAAATTGGTTACTACAGTAGAAATAAATACGAAGTCTACGAGCCGGGAACATATTTAACTTCCTCTTATTATGGAAACTTGGGGTTTGCTTACCCTACCGCACTTGGAGCAAAAGTTGCCAAACCTGACAAAGCTGTGGTGGCTGTTTCCGGGGATGGCGGCTTCATGTTCAACGTGCAAGAACTATCTACTGCGGTTCGGCACAAAATCAATGCGGTCGCACTTGTTTTTAATGACAACGCGTTCGGGAACGTTATGAGGGATCAAGTGAATATGTACGAAGGACGGGAATANGGAGCCCGGGTTCACAATCCGGACTTTATGAAGCTGGCCGATGCTTTTGGCGTAAGGGGAGTAAGAATACGAGACGGTAGCCCGGATGAACTAGAAAAAGAATTAAATGATTCACTTCAAATAGATTCACCAACGCTAATCGAGGTACCAGTTGGTGAGATGCCTAACCCGTTCAGAGACTACTAAGCCGTTTACTCAAATNTAGAAAATGCAGGAGCNGGACTTACTTCAGTTCCCCTCCCGCATTTCGTTTAATATTTAGGTTAAGGTAAACGGTATCGTTAGTTCTCCACAGATATCTCGGAACCACTCAACCACCTCAGTGTGTAATGGTATTCCGTTCTTCGATCTATCTTCAAAAGCCTCTACCTCCGGCTGACCAGGATACATAACCCTTTCCTTTCCCGGTGCGGGCCTGGAAGACTTAAGAAGTCCGATCCATTCGTCCATTGTATCTTTGAACTCATCTGTATCCATAAATGCTTCTATATTGTACGCAGCAACATAATGACCGAAATTAGGTCTGCCCGGGTTTAATCCGTACCCGCCTCCAGTCATTATTCCAGCCAATATATCGACGACGCACATCATTCCGTAGCCTTTGTGAGATCCGAGTTCCCTTGTGCCACCAAGAGGGACCAAAAAGGATGATGCAGAGGATTCATAGCCCGGTATAGGCGGGTCCACCTCTTCCATAATTGGCGTCCCTTCATTGTCCGCCACCCATCCCCCTAAAAGCTTNGTTTCGTTCCTTCTAGCAAGTCCAAGTTTGTTTCCGGCAACTGCGCTCATAGCGGCGTCGAATACAAAAGGAGCTTCTTTACGGGCAGGTGCTGCCACAGCGATTGGATTGGTCCCCAGAAGAGGTTCCGCACCAAATGTCGGCAATACGCTAGGAGGGCAAGATGTCATACAAGTCCCAATCATATCTTGCTCAACTGCCATTAGAGCATGGTAAGACGCCATTCCTAGGTGACGCGAATTATGGATAGTAACAACTCCCATACCGACTTCTTTTGCCTTTTTTATTGCAAGTTCCATTGCCTTGGGAGCGACTATGATCCCCAGGCCTTTGTCGCCGTCTATATTGGCAGTGGAGGGAGTTTCTCTCGTGATTATCCATTCAGGATAGGGGTTTATCTCGCCATTCCCATAACCGGTCACATAACCTCTCAAAATATTTGACACACCGTGTGTATCCACACCTCTCATATCTGCTTTTAATAAGACATCCGCACCAAGCGCGGAATCCTTCCTATCCAAACCCATCTTCTTAAATATAGCTTCAACAGTCTCTCGGAGATCCTCTTCTCTTACCCTGACAGCATCCTCTGGTTTGACCTTAAATTGCTCTAACAAAAGCCCTCCCTTTAACTGATATCAACAGAATATATTTGGAATTGGATTCTATAGATAGCCATCACTATGGTCCAATTACATAAACAAGTTAGCATATCCTTACTAAATTAGTTAGGGTATACTTACTCCCCATTTTAATGCCTACTTAGTGTATGGCAAGCAACATCAAACGAAACTAAAATTGCCTCACAGAAAGGGCTGAGATTGGTCAGTTTAAAAATCCCAGTTCAAATCATAACTATGACTCGCATTCAAAGTACTCCCATAGCGCTCTCTATTACTTGTGGCATCATTGCATTAATAGCGCTTTCACCACTGGCTTACATCATCCTGAAAGCTGTAAATTCGGACTTTGAATCATGGAAATGGCTTTTACGGTGGAACACNGCCATTATATTGTGGCATTCCTTATTACTGTCAGTAACAGTTACAGCCGTCAGTGCTTCTATAGCTTTGCCCATCGCATTACTGACATGTAGAACTAACATAAGGTTGCGTAAATTCTGGGATGTGACAACGGTACTACCTTTAGTCATACCGAGTTATGTAGGCGCCTACCTCTTCATTTCTGCTATAGGGCCCAAAGGAATTATTCAAAACATAGCCGAACCACTTTTGGGATGGGAAAGACTGCCTGACATGTATGGATTTACAGGAGCGGTAATTGTTCTCACTTTGTTAAACTATCCCTACGTGTTGTTAACTTTGAGGAGCACAATAAACCAAATCGACCCGTCAGAGGAGGAGTCAGCTAGGCTCCTCGGCCTAAACCCTCTCACCACGCTCTTACGAATAACTATCCCTCAGATCCGTCCTGCATTGATGTCAGGCAGTCTACTAGTAGTCTTATACACTCTGAGCGATTTTGGAGCAGTCTCCATACTGAGATATAAGACTTTCACATGGTCTATCTATAATCAATATGAAGCGTCGTTTGACAGGAATACAGCGGCATTATTGTCTGTATTGCTTTGCATAGTAGCGACCTCATTCGTTTATTTAGAATCAATTATGAGAGGCAGATTAAAGTATTTCCGAGTTTCGACAGGGTCGGCTCGCTCTCAACCAACGGTAGAACTCGGGTTNTGGCAACTACCTTGTATTTTTTTCTGTGGGTCGATTGTATTGGTTTCGGTGGTTATACCCATGAGTGTTCTGACCTACTGGCTATTGAGGGGAATTTCCAGTGGTGAACAATTATCTATACTTTTCGGAGCATCTTTAAACTCATTAACACTTGCGATATTAACTTCGGTTACAGTCATAGGGTCTGTGATACCAGTCGCCTATTTATCAGTTCGGCACAGAAATTATTTCAGTGGATTAGTTGAGAAGGCTTGCTTTACAGGGTTTGCCCTACCGAGCGTCGCTGTTTCTATCTCATTAGTCTTTTTCGCAGCTCAGATCGGCAAGCCCATATATCAGTCAATTTGGTTGCTAGTCTTAGCCTGCTTTATCCTTTACCTGCCTACCGGACTCGGAGCTGTAAGAAGTACTATGTTACAGATTAGCCCAAGAATCGATGAATCTTCACGAACACTTGGGAGGGGTGCATTAAGAACATCGATTTCAGTAACTTTACCGCTGTTAAAGCCAGGGATAGTGATGGGAGGTGCAATAGTGTTCCTGGTAACTATGAAGGAATTGCCGGCAGTGTTAATGCTATCACCGTTAGATTTCAGTACTCTTACATCAGAGATCTGGTCGTATTCGTCGGAAGCTTTTTTCGCGAAGGCTGCATTACCTTCCCTTATCTTAATATTGTTATCATCCGTACCGCTAACATTGATCCTAGCCAAAGGTGGATTTAAACGTTGAGTCTGGCAGATTATGGATAAAGTTCTACTGAAGTGCCGCGGAATTTCAAAGCGATTTAGTGAAGTAATTGCTATAACCGGTCTTGATCTAGACTTGAATCATGGCGAGATTGTTTCTATCCTGGGTTCGAGCGGCTGCGGAAAAACAACTCTACTAAGATTAATTGCGGGTTTAGAGAAACCTGATGAGGGAAGTATCGAACTCGAGCGAAAGAGCCTCTTTGGAAAGGATATCAATGTACCGCCTAACAAAAGAGGCCTCGGCATGGTGTTCCAAGAATATGCTTTGTTTCCTCACCTGTCTGTGAGGGAAAACATTCTGTTTGGAATATCCACCCTCTCAAAGAAAGATCAGGAGACAAAACTAAAGAAGGTTCTTGATCTGACGCGAATTGGAAAACTAATATCTCGTTTCCCATCAGAACTATCTGGTGGAGAACAACAAAGAGTAGCTCTCGCAAGAACTTTAGCTACTGAACCATCTTTGTTGCTTATGGACGAACCCTTCTCAAATCTTGACGCCTCTCTTAGGGGTTCAGTTCGCAACGAGGTTAGGGGAATATTACGAGACAGCGGATCTACAACGCTATTTGTAACTCACGACCGGGAGGAGGCATTCTCGATTTCTGACAGAGTTGCAATCATGGTAGATGGCAATATCCAACAAATAGATCCTCCTGACAAAATATATTTTTGGCCAAACACGAAGAAAGTAGCATCGCTAAGTGGAAGTTGCGACTTCATAGAAGGAATTACAAAAGGAGAATCAATCGAAACGTCTTTGGGGTCAATTGAGAGACGAACCCATTCAATGATGGAAAACGGAACCAATGTTGTTGTAGCCGTGCGGCCCAACGATTTTGTTATGACTCCCGACCCCAAAGGAAATAACGTTGTTATTAGAAAAGAGTTTAGGGGAGACGACACATTGTTCTGGGTAAAGACACGTTCAGGAGAAACGATTCGTTGTAAACACAAGATTCATACGACACTATTTGTCGGGCTAAGAGTTACGTTGGCCCCTGAAAAATACGTTAAGTTTAACGCCTTCTTAAAATAGGGGATTCGGCATGCAATTGGAACATCTCAAAGATACGAAAACAATAACAAGGGAATATCTTGAGAAAGACATTTTTCCTGCTTGCGATTTTTTGAGATGCAATCCATTAAACGGACAACAGCTCAAAGGTAAAACTTTGTTTTCACTGTTTTATGAGCCAAGTTTCTTGACAAGAATTTCCTTTGAGCGAGCCATTACGATGCTGGGAGGACACCCTTTACACACTGAAGATGCATCACAATTTTTTCCAGTAACAACAGCAAATTACATAGAAGATACTGTAGAAATTCTACATAGCTTACACATCGATGGAGTAGTCATTCGCAGCAGCGAAAGAGGCATTATAGAAAATGCATCAAAAGCTTCAAGTATTCCCGTGATAAATGGCGGGAGCAACGACGACCATCCCACTCAGGCAATAGCTGACATATACACAATCCACCGGGAACTTGGTAGTGTCGACAACAAAATTGTTTCTATTCTGGGAAGACTAGAACATCGGAATGTTTGCGCTTTATTGCTCGGGCTATCCCTGTTCAACAACACTGAGGTTCGCCTCTTACCGTTCAGCGGGCAGGTGCCACCAGAAACAGAAAAGGCCTGTAAGGAACGTGGATTGAACCTCTCATATTTACAAGAATTATCAGGAATTAAAGGGTCCGATGTAGTTTATCTAAATGGCCCACGAACCATGGCCCATTACGAGCTATTAAAATCCAGAAATTCCTTTATTTCCAAAATAGATAGTAAATTCGTGTCAATGCTCAAATCTGATTCTATAATCTTAGATCCGATGCAAAGGAGTGGTGATTTTTCAATCGAGATAAAAGATTCGCGATTGGCATTTTACCGGCAATCAGAAAATGCACTCTTTGCAAGAATGGCAGTGCTTAACAAGCTCTTGGGATAAATCTACCTGTAAACAGTTTCCAGAAAGACGTTCTTCAATAACCTACCAAGTATCCCCGCTGCCCTCGGTCCTAGAGTTTTCAGTGTGTGTGAGATCTCTCTGTTACGGATAGTTTTATCAATTACAGAAGCATGCCTGTCAAAAGAGAATCCTTCTTTCAACAATAGCTCCTCCTGCACCCGCTCCGATGAAAACAACTCAAGGAGGTCATTTAACGATTTGTCATCTAGGGATTCGTAAAGAAGCCTCGCGTAAAATCCAACGCGGAGTTCATTGCCAAACGACTCCTTCCATCTCTTCTCATAGGTTGAAAGCTTTTCATCGCTGAAATCTCCATTTACGGCCGCCTCGAGGGCCGTTTCAGCAGAGATTTTGCCCGAAAGTATCGCATAATATATACCTCCACCTGTTGTTGGTTTAGCAAATCCTGCAGCGTCGCCGGCGACTAAGACTCTTGAAGCAAATGTTCGAGGAATGGGTTTAAGCGGAATACCCCAGTTTTNTGCTGAAGATATCGGCTCGGTAATTGTCCCATCAGTTAATAATGTATCTATCAATCCGTCAAGGCGACCATTGAGCCGCTCCCTTGAAGCTCCTCCTAGAAGGGCATCATTCCCATCTGTGGGTACCAACCAGGCAAACGAGCCCGGAGATACGTCAGATCCTGTATAAATATTGGTGTGGCTTAAGTTGTGGGCCTTGACCCTGATCTGAGTGCCCACCAAATAATCTAACTGCTTATTCTTTTCTAGACCTACTTGGTTAAGAAGACTGGTTCTGAATCCTCCTGTCAATATGACAATTCGAGCGGTAAATGAAAANCTCCGCTCCCCGGAGCTCCCAAACACTTGGACCTTAGAGTCGTCTATATTGATCAAATCTACACGTGAACCAAGAAGATAATCAGCCCCTGATTGCATCGCATCCTTAGCCATATCTTGTACGTACGATACCCGATCAATTATTAGAGCATGACATGTATCGTCACCCAGTGTATGGCTAGTCCCATTCGGGGAATGGACTTTAACTTCAGAGGCACTACGATAAACCAATTCTGCCCTAGGGGGCACAACTGAAGCACACTCAACTCCGATGATGCCTGTACATAGCTTGTCTCCTATGATGTNGCGTTGGTCTAGAACAAGTGTTTTCATACCGCCTGAACTAAGCTCAGTAGCGGCGGTATTTCCTGAAGGGCCTGCACCAATAACGATCGCGTCGTATNGTTCGGATGATATTGTGTCTTTATCATTCATAAAATTGATATCCCGGTTAACCATTANGAACAACCATAAACAGATANTAAAACAAGTTGAATGGATTTNGGGTCAAATNTGATNTCAGATTTCAAACTTTCACAATTATGGGAAACNCGCTCAAAGAACAAGCGAATAGTCGCTGCCATGAAACTCGTACCTAGACAGATTTTTCTTCCAGAAGATAACAAACGGTTCTCCTCTGACGATAGAGCATTGAAAATCGGTCACANTCAGACGACTTCTCAACCCTCTCTGATCGCAATGATGTTACGTGAATTATCGGTACGTTCTGGTGACAATGTGTTGGAGATAGGCTCTGGCAGTGGCTATGTATGCGCCATCCTGTCCAATCTATGCAGTGAAGTAGTTGGAGTGGAAAGGATCCCGGAATTGTTGACAGNATCAAGGAATAATATAGAGAAACTGGGAATTACCAATNTATCATTTCATCTCGCGGAGAAAAAAATCGGGCTGAGNCAAAGTAAGCTATTTGATGTAATTATCGTTTCAGCNGCTCTCCCTAGGATTCCTTTNGATTTATTGGACCAACTCACTCCNCTTGGAAGGCTCGTATGTCCGNTAGGNGATTTGAATGNGCAATCAATCATCCGATTAAAAAAACACCTCACTGGATACACAGTTAAATCAGTGATTGGTTGCAGATTCGTGCCATTTATAGGGGAAGCAGGTTGGTCACAAGATGAAATTAGTAATCCCACATCGTGAACCAATTTTGGTCCCCATATTCTTTCTCGACTGCCCATCGCTTATAATCTTTGCGAGAATCAAGACACACTGCGGATCCCATTACCTCGGCAACAGATAATCCATCAAGTAACTAGTTTTGAACATGCAAGTAGAATACGAAACAATAATTGGACTAGAAGTCCATTCCCAGCTCCTTACGAATAGCAAGATGTTTTGCTCATGCGACTCTGACTACCAAGACTCC
>PAOO01000026.1 GCA_002708065.1 Chloroflexota bacterium | reverse complement strand
TGTCGCCTCTTGCACTGAGTGGAAAGATTGGCGAACCCGACCAGATTCGAACTGGCGATCTCAGCCTTGACAGGGCCGTATGTTAAACCGCTACACCACGGGGCCGCAATACTGTAAACAGGCTAAATTGTAGGTTTAGGAAGCCCAACAGTCAACGAAAATCCCTGCACTGAACAGTATGACTAAGATGAAAGACCGGCCATCTCAAGCGCCTCATCGATTTTCGATGGGCTATAGCCCACCACGTTCTCTTCACCAATCACTGTGACTGGGGTGCTTCTGTAACCCTTACTTACAAGTTCTTTAAGCGCTTCTCTATCGAGAGAAACATTATGTTCTGTATATTCGAAACCTTTCCGTGAAAGATACACTTTCACCATGTGGCATGGGCCTCAACCGTTGGAGGTATAGACTTTGATTGGCTCACTCATGATTATTCCCTCTGCTTTAAATTTGCTAGAGTTCTTTAACTGGTCACTATGCTGATTCTATCCCAATATTCAGAACAATGGCTTTATCTAGTGTCAGGATCATTTTCCTTGTCTCGCCTGCGCTTGTTGAAAGCTTTCTTGCCACCAGTGTCTTCGAAGAGCTCCGTACCAAGGGGCACAGCCTCGTCTATTGTTTGGGTAAAGTCCTCACCTGCTTCGTACTTGCGAAGAAACTCTTCGCTAACGAAAAACATTCATATACAGAACCCATCCCTCTCAATATCCTCATGATGTCTCTCACATGGACATATTTTTTTGCGATCCTCGACCGGATCGCCGCTGAGAGGCATTCAAGGACAGTATCTATATCCTTCTAACCTATGGTTATCAGCTAGACCTCTTTGTACCTCTTGTACAACTTCTTTTTCCGGGAAAAATTCATATGGTCCTCTTTCCACGTATCGCTCAGAAAACCTTACGGAACTTTCGAGCGCTTCAGACTCCGACATCTCTTTTGGCATAGATCAATTTTCCTCCGGCGAGCCGACTTCTTCTTGAGATCCGGTGATGAATCCTCGTCTCATCATACCGTGCATTGAACAATCCATGCCACGAAACGATCTCTCCTGGCTCATTAGCCTTTCAACTAGAGACGGAATAGCATCCAGTATCTCCTTGTCAGTTTTATCATTCGACACTTCTACACTTAACAATGCCGCAGTCTCACAGGCACAACTGGCTGAAAAATACACCTTCTGGAACCCGGGATTGGCTGAGAAGTTCAGTTTGAATCCGGACAGCGGGCGAAGATTCACCTCTTCAGATAGTTCAGATAAAATTACTCTCTGTAGTTCTTTCTCTTTCACACCTAATGCAAGTCCTCAATACATATTTCTAATCTATTTATGATGACTGAACTGCCCACCATCAAGTAAAACTCCCCAGAAAAATAATCCCAGTTCATTCTGAGATATATTTGGTTCATCAGTCATGAGAGTTTGAAACCCTCATATCCGCGGGCCGCTACCTCTTTGCATTTATCAGTGTACCGGTCAAATCCACCGGAATATGGCATGAATATTCTTCTTTTCCCCGGTATATTTGCACCCACGTACCAAGAATTACAGCTGTATCTTAGAGTTTCAGATGCGACCTCTTCTACGTGATCCATCCAATCGTCTTCAGAATCCGGATGAGCTTCAATTTCATTTTTTCCGGAATTCTCCATGTAGTCTATGCATTGTGAGATCCAGTCAACATGCTGTTCTATAGAAGTCATCATNTTAGACAACACTGANGGACTCCCAGGTCCAGTGATCGTGAACATNTTGGGGAAACCTTCNATGGTGAGCCCTAGATANGNNCTCGGCCCTTCGCTCCACTTGTCTTTTAANGAANCCCCAGCCCTTCCAGAAATATCAATCGATAGAAGAGCTCCGGTCATCGCATCAAACCCGATCGCATAAATGATCACGTCAAAATCGTGAACCGTATCGGAGGTCTCCACTCCCCTTTCAACGATCCTAACGATCGGAGCTTTATTTACATCCAATAGGGTCACATTCGGGCGGTTATATGTCTCATAGTAATCAGTATCTGCACACAGTCGTTTACACCCAATGGTNTTTTTCGGCGCTAAGAGTTCCGCTGTCTTGGCATCTTTTACTGTTTCCCTTATTTTCGATCGGACGAACTCCGCAACTATTTCGTTCGAAACTTCATTGATNCCGATATCGTTATACGCGGCAAGGAAATTTGTACCGCCTTCGTCCCAGCGTTTTTCCAATTCCATAATGCGTTCCTTATCCGTAACTTCAAGGACGCCCTTATCACCTATCACCATGGAAGCTATTCCAGCACGATTTTGACGTGCCGTCTCTCTTATCGAAGAGTAATCTTGCTTGAATTTTAGTATTTCCTGTGAATCCAACGGTCTGTTACTTGCAGGAATAGAGTAATTAGGTGTTCTTTGGAAAACGGTTAGATGCTTGGCCTGTCTCGCTATAACAGGAATAGCCTGTACCGCTGAAGAACCTGTGCCGATGATACCCACGGTCTTTCCCGTAAAATCCACGTTGGAATGCGGCCATCGTCCCGTCACATACCAATCCCCTTGGAAAGACTCCAGTCCATCAAAGTTTGGAGCATTTACTGACGATAGGGTACCGGTTGCCATAACACAGTATCTGGCCTTGTAAATCACTCCTTTTGCCGTAGTAATATCCCAGCGCCTGCAACTCTCATCGTAGTGGGCAGATTTTATTCTCGAATTAAAGCGGATGTGAGACCTCAGATTAAATTTGTCGGCAACATGATTCGCATACTCAAGTATTTCGGGTTGAACAGAGTAACGATCTGACCATTCCCATTCCTGTTGGAGTTCTTCTGAAAACGAATAAGAATATTCCATGCTTTCCACATCACACCTTGCACCAGGATATCTATTCCAGTACCAGGTTCCGCCCACACCAGAAGCCTCATCAACGGCAAGAACTTTGAGCCCAAGGGACCTTAATCTATAAAGCATATACATGCCTGCAAATCCCGCTCCCACTATCAGCGCATCCAGTTCAACCACTTTCCTGGAATCGCCCCTAGATACCTCACTCTCAGGTATATCGGTGGATCCAGTCATAATTACATCCTTTCTCTGGCAAAATTACCCATAGTTTCCAGGTGGCCCGTTAAACAAGATAGTCTTAAATTCACAAGCTGCTCTCCATTATCTTACTGCCCATCTTCTCACGAACCATTCTCTACTCTGAACAATATANAGTCGAAAACGACTGGAAAGCCTTGTATGGCAGCATTTGACACACTGGANTAAAGAAGCTCGAGCAGAGCTAATGAAACCTCGTCGGGGCGTTGTACAGGAAGATCATGCCCGGCTCCTGCAACGATACGCTGAGCAACTAGTCGGGTAAACTTTTCTTGTTCATTACCAGTATTTCCGGAGGGGCTCCACAGACCACTATCCGCCCCNCGCAAAACTATGGCAGGAACATGAATAGCCGGCCCTTTTGAGAGTTCACGTTCGACCTCTATAAATCTATCTTCGCCCGATGCATTCATATGGCGGTGCCTGTAAGAGTGTAAGGTAATTTCAACGAAATCAGGATTGTCGAATGAAGGTGCTGACATCTCAAATACTTCATCCGTGTACTTCCACGCAGGTGACCATGTTTCCCACAGGTAACGGATTAGGTCTCTCCTATTTCGTTCGAGACCTACCCGCCCTTGCTCAGTATTGAAATACCATTGATACCAGAGCTTTGCTTCAGAAGCTGCGGGACCCGGTACTTCTTTATTNATGGTGTCCTGAACCGCATATCCACCAATCGCAACCAGGGCTTTGACCAGATTGGGATAGAGTATTGCCACTATGCATGCAGCTCGGTTCCCCCAGTCAAATCCAGCAAGCGCAAATTGCTTGACCCCAAGAGCTTCCGCAAAATCCACGACATCCTGTGCGATAGCGGATTGTTGCGCCTTACGGGGGGTATCGGGAAACCGGAATCTAGTAGGTCCATAACCTCGAAGATATGGAACTAGAACTCTTTTTCCAGAACTAACCAACGAGGGAATTACTTGGTCCCATGATCTGATATCGTAGGGAAATCCGTGTAGCAAGATAACGGGAAACCCAGTCAAATCTCCATGATCTTCATAGCCAATACTAAGCTGGTCAGTCAGTATCGATTTCACGCCTATCTGTTTACTCAATGTATATTCACCCTATGAGTAGAATTTTCGATATAGGTCATTATCTTACTTTTCCACCTACACGTAGAGGAACGATAATGAAAAGACTTGCTAGTTATACCAATAAATAGAGAAAATGCTAACATCAGCCTACGTATGTGATAGCGGTTATCAGTATATTCATTGCTGACCGAAAATCTTATATCCACTAAGTGATATATCTGGGGTGGAATTATGGCTTTGTTGAAACAAACCACCAATATTGGCCTGGTTGGCCATCTGATGAGGCGAGCGGGTTTTGGTGAGCCCTTGTCACGACTAGAGCAGCGCTCTATTAACTCATATGAAGCTATAGTGGAAAGTCTAATCGATGTCAAAAAGTTCTCTAGACTTGATGAGGATCTATTAGAAAGACACAACATCCAGCATGCCGACGAAGAGTCGCGGCAATGGACAAGGGCTAGATGGATTTACAGAATGATTAATTCTGAGAGGCCGTTGGAAGAAAAGGTTGCACTAATGTGGCACGGCGTTTTTGCAACNGGAGACTCGAAGGTAGGCAACAACCCAATGATGCGTACCCACTACGAGATGCTACGCGACTATGGGTTGGGAAATTTCAGAGATTTGCTTTTAGAGTTGGCGAAAGATCCGGCCATGATCTATTGGCTTGACCAACAAATGAACCATGCAGACGCCCCGAACGAAAACTTTGGAAGGGAACTTCTTGAGCTTTTTAGTATGGGGATTGGCAATTACACCGAGGATGATGTGAAGGAGTGCGCAAGAGCTTTCACCGGCTGGACGAAGTCTCAAACGATACCAAGATACCCAAACGGGTTTTATGACAGTGAATTCATATTCAACCATGAGGATCATGATGACGGTATTAAAACCTTCCTCGGTGAAAGCGGATGCTTCGATGGGGAAGACATAATTGACATAATCGCACGTCAGCCAGCAACGGCCCAATTTGTTGCAGGTCAAATTTACGATTTCTTCGTGTCCGACGAGCCAGATGAAAACCATATTGGCCAAATCGCAGGAGTGTTTGTCGACTCAAATTACGTTATCTCTGACGTGCTGCGGTTTGTCTTTAACAGCGATTTTTTCAAAGATTCAGCATTTCAAAAAGTGAAAAGCCCAGCAGAAATAGTGGCTGGAACAGCCATCCTCGCCGGACGACACCAGACACCTTACGAGTACGGACTTACAAAAATGGCAACTGCAACAAAAAACATGGGACAAGACCTTCTAAACCCTCCTACCGTAGAGGGTTGGCACACCGGCAGAGAGTGGATCGATTCATCCTATCTAGTAGAACGTATCAATTTCTCATCCCGCATGATCGGAGATATGCAGGCTCCCGGCACATCTACTATGGTTAAACGCATTGCTTCAGGCAAAACTTCGATCTCTCCAGACGATTTACTTGATGAATGCTTGTTAGAGATGGGCAACATATACCTTAAGAAACCCTCAAGAGAGATACTGTTCCAAGAGTTGGAAACGAGCGGTGCTATCGGTTGCGACTCTAAGGAGTTCAATGAGATCGTGTGCCAGATGTTGAGATTAATAGTCTCTTCCCGCGAATACCAGTTCGCATGATTGCCCTTCCGTTTTAAAGTTTGAAGACCAAAGCTTATTTAGGAGTAAGACTAGCCATGGTATCGAGGACTAATATCAATAAGACAGACGACGGGAAAGCTCCCGTGTTCGTCGTCCTCCAGCTCTCTGGGGGAAATGATTTCATGAGCACAGTAATTCCGTACAATGACCCAAATTACTTCGAATTTAGAAACACCGTAGGCATCCCGGAAGACGAGGCATTACATATTGATGGCGGATACGGTTTTCACCCATCGATGGGTTCAATAAAAGGCCTATGGGAAAAGGGTAATATGGCTATTTTTCCCGGTACTGGGTATGCCAACCCAAACAGATCGCATTTTAGATCCATGGACATATGGCATACAGCGAATCCAGACACCTTGAGTTCCGATGGGTGGCTAGGAAAGACAATCCGGGAACTAGATCCGGATAAGAATAACGTGGTAACCGGTGTAAGTTTCGGCTCCGGTCTACCTCGGGCGATGTATTTATCGGGAACCCCAGCGATTTCTGTTTCAGAGCTTGAGGGATATGGGTTGCTAACCGATCTGGCTGGGAGACAACAACGTCAAGCAATTAAGGCATTTACCAGGATGTATGCACCGGAGGAGTTTGAAGAAGCTGACGTCGTCTGGGACCACCTCGGACAGACAGGAATTGACGCGCTAACCGGAGCCGATATGCTGAAGACAGCTCCACCAGCCTATTCCTCCAGCATTGAATATGCTAACGATGACCTGTCCCAGAGTTTAAAGGGTATAGCCCAAGTTCACCTTTCAGGGATAGGGACACGCATTTTCTACGCCCAGCTGGGCGGATTCGACGTTCATGGTGCGCAGATTCAAACACAGAAAAAGCTTCTGGAAAATGTTTCGAGAGCTGTCNGTGATTTCTTTGACGATCTTCAAGAGCATGACAGTTCAGAAGAAGTGATAATGATGATTTTTTCAGAATTTGGTAGAAGAATAAAGGACAATGGAAATGGAACGGATCACGGTTCTGGAGGGGGGACATTTCTTATTGGAGAGCGAGTAAACGGTGGATTCTACGAGCCTTACCCATCCCTAGCCCTTGAGGATCAACTCGACGGGGATATGCAATTCAGCCATGATTTCAGATCCATCTATTCAACCGTTCTAGAACAATGGCTCAAATTGAACCCAAGCCCCATCGTTAATGGCACTTTCGATCAGTTTGAAAAGGTATTCATCCGATAAACCAAGAAACCAGGAAGATGGCAAATAATGAGTACGCCAACAAAGTACGAAGTAACTACAGGGAAATATCCCACCCTCCTAAGGATGGGACATAAGTATCAATTCTGCCTCGGACAGCGATTACCCGTCGATGGCTTTTACGGTCCTTTGGATGTTTCTATAGGGAATGATGACTGGCTATACGTTCTGAATCGCTGGGAAAATGTTAACGGTGTGCCTCGCAACCGGTACGTGACGGTCACAATGGATGACGAATACGGGGATTTCATATTCCCGAGAATCGACGGGGAGCCGGAACCCAGGGGAAAAGAGAAGTTTCCTTCCCCGGTCATGTGTGCAATCGACGATGAAGGCATCCTATATTCGACGGATGAGCATGCAAATGCAATTCTAATGCTCAGCACATCAGGGGAAACAATAGGATGGTGGGGAGAGGAAGGGGTAAACCCCGGCCAACTCTACTCACCNTCTGGAATAACGTTAGACGAAGATAANAACTTATGGATAGTTAATTGCCAAAACCATAGAGTTCAACGCTTCACCCGCCAGGGCGAATACATAGACGGATGGGGTGAATTTGGAACCACCCCCGGACAATTGAATTATCCGTGGGGAATCACGATCGATCCCGTGAATCAGACCGTTCTCGTGGCAGATTGGCTTAACAATGCAGTGAAGCGTTTCAGCCGGGACGGAGAATTGCTCCAAGTGCTTGGAACACCAGGTAATGGTACAGGAGAACTGAACAAGCCAAGTGACGTTGCTGTCGATCAACACGGAGATATATATATTGTAGATCGAGGGAATAACAGGGTCTTGATTTACAACCACAGGGGAATGTTCCTGGAATCCCTGATAGGAGACGCCACAATGACGGATAAAGGTGTCCAAAAGCTTCTAACCAACCCGGACGCTCTTAGGCTCAGGGACAACGTGGTCAACTTTGATAGAGAAAAACGCCTTGCTGCCCCAACGTCTATTAAGGTTGATGATGAAGGGAGGATCTACATCGTCGACACCGGGCGATGGCGTATACAGGTATACCAAAAGTTGTGGCGTATCCTGGAACCCCACGAAATAGACTCTCCAGAGCTGCATATGGACCCGGAAGTCTACTAGTTCCAAGGAACAACCAAATACTCCGGGGATAAATAGACTCAAACTCATTGGTATAAGAGTAAGTTACTAGGTAAAGCGTCTTGCTACTTGGCTGCTTATATGAGCAGGCGGTCTTCAGTGCATAATTTGAATAGCTTATTCACAATGAGATCCAAACGCCTATTTTAACCCTCAGTTTCCTTAAATTTACCTCCACTCAATGAGGTAGCGAATCCTGCTAACAATGCAAATCCGAAACATATGAGCCCGAATCTCATTCCTTTTACAAATGATTGCAAGACGGAATATTCGGTCTCGTTCGAAAGATCGGAGAGGGTGGGGGCAAATCCCATGGAAGCCATGAAAGTTGTAACTATAAGTATCCCTACTGCAATACTTGTGACGCTTGCTGAATTACGAACCAAGTGAATGAATCCCGACACCACTCCGTGGAAGTCCTGAGGAATTGTGCTCAGAATAGCTTTGTTATTCGGCCCATAGAAAGTGCCCATTCCGAAACTGGTTACTATCACACCGGTAATAGGCAAAACCCATGATGAGTTCATGGTAAGCGTAGAAAGAAGGAAAATTCCAATCGCCATTATTAACAGACCTGCAGCCGCAAATTTTATAGGACCGTACCTGTCAGAAAGTTGTCCCGAAAACGTGCCTACAACTGCCATAGATATAGCTCCAGAAGCTGAGAAAAACCCTATTTGGTAAGGCGAATAGCCCAGGACGATTTGCAGGTAAAACGGCATGAAGAAATATACCGAAGAAGTTCCAATAAAACAGAGGAATGCAGCCCCGATCCCCGATGAGAACAAAGGTTGTTTGAAAAGCCTTAGATCCATCATAGGATCTTTCGTATTAAGTTCCCAAAAAATAAACCCCAATATAGAAACAATCGAAACTCCAAATACCAACATCATCTTTGGATCACTGTATCCCACGCTGGGGCTCCAGGTCATGCCCTGTAAGAAGGCAGCGAGGCCAGCTGTAAACAGAATTGCTCCTAACCAGTCAAACCTAAACTCGCTGACTTTAATGCTTTTAACTTGACTGGATTCAACCAAGATAATGGCAGCTGCCATAGCCACAAAACCGAGTCCGCTCAACATCAAAAATAGGATTCTCCAACTGTAGAAACTTAAGAGAACACCCGCTATCAAGGGACCGATCGCACTGCCTATTCCAACAACACTTATATAGAAGCCCAGTGCCTTACCACCTTCCCTGCGAGTAAAGATAGACAGTAACAACGCCATTGAAGTTCCCTGGGTCATTCCTGAACCGACACCCCTTACGAAGCTGGCGAGAATCAACCATAGAATGGAGGGGGCAAATCCAGCTGCCAGCGTTGTCACAGAGAGTAAAAGGAACCCGATTACATAAACCCTTTTNTGGCCGATAAGATCAGATAGTCTTCCCATAGGAAGGAGTGAGATACTGATAGCTAAGACGAAGCTCACCAGCACCCACTGAGTCGTAGGCAGATCAGAACCAAAAAACTTCGATATCGAAGGCAGGGCCAGCATTAGCGCGGANTGATCTGCCACCATGCAAAATATGCCCAAGGCAATAGCCAGAAAAGTAAAGAGTGATTTCTTGGTCAATTAACGTCCCGTTAGTTACATAAGGGTTCTTAAGAATAGCGTGCCCGGNAGTCAAACCCTATTTAACGATCGCTCTACATGGAAGTTCTGATACGGACGCGTTGAATCTTAGTATCTATTCNAATAATTATCTCTGCGCTATACCCAGGCTCTTATCCTGAATTGCTTTTGCCCTAATGCCGCCNGCCAACTACAAAATAGTGCAGCTAAAGACTACACCTACAAAATAATAGAGTTCATCTGGAATAAATTTAACCATTGTAAGATCTAAATTCCCGTGATAGCGAATCTCGTAGTAAGTACTGTATACCTCCTAAACCGTCGTAATCACAAGTTCCCCTCCTTGCCCATTGTAGCTTTAAGTAGCACCCTTCTGAACTCAATAAGGCCGTTCGTATCCCAGCTTAATTACTATGAGTTTGTTGATTCCATGACGGTTAATTGCAGGATTACCATATCTGTTTTAATAATAATCATTATTCGTAATTATCGTGTTGACTTGTGGTACAGCCTATACATACTATTCGAGTAAGTGTATACATTGTTATTTAAATAGTCTGTACTTAACAAATTAATTAGTTGGCGTACGTCAAAAAAATCAGGGCATACTAATGTACTGTGACCATAAGGTGGTTTGAAGTGAATGATTCTTATTGGAGTTGAGATAATGAGAAATTATTCTTATTCCCGCTCAGCTATAGGAATTTTCTTCATGATAGCTGCAGCTGCATTTGCAACACTGATTAGCGCTTGTTCAAGCGATGAGAAAGTAGTCGAAGTTGAATTGGTCGCCGAAACCGACAAAAATTCAGGCACACTTATCCTTTACTCAGGGAGATCTGAAAGTCTGATAGGAAACATAGTCGAACAGTTTGAGGATGCGAGCGGAATAGACGTGAAGGTAAAGTATGGCAAAACTTTTCCTATAGCAGCAATGATACTGGAAGAGGGGGAAAACAGCCCCGCAGATATCTTCCTAGCACAGGATCCTGGCGGCTTGGGGTTTCTATCTGCTGAAGGCAGGCTGTCAAAACTTCCCCCTGAAATCACAGATAGGGTAGCAGGTTGGGCCAAACCAGCGGACGAAACATGGATAGGACTCTCAGGCCGCGCCAGAACCTTGGTACATAGTGCCTCTATCGGCGAGTCTGAGCTTCCGTCATCTCTAGAGGATTTAACTGATCCAAAGTGGAAGGGTCGGTTAGGGTGGGCACCCGCTAACAGTTCATTTCAAACCATGGTCACAGGAATGCGAGTTATGTGGGGTGAAGAAAAAACCCGCGATTGGCTCAAGGGCATGATGGCAAACGACGCAATCGTGTATCCAAAGAATACTCCACAAGTTGCGGCTGCGGCTGCGGAAGAAATTAGTATAGGACTGGTAAACCACTATTACCTTCATCGATTTGTCGCAGAGGAAGGCGATAGTTTCAACGCACGAAACCTATACTTAAGCAATGGTGGACCTGGAAGCCTGGTGATGGTTGCCGGAGCAGGAATCCTCGACACAGCAGAAAACCGGGGAAATGCCGAGAAATTCTTAAAATTCATGACTTCTACGGTCGCTCAGCAGTATTTCACGGCACAGGTTTATGAATATCCCGTCGTGGAAGGGGTGAAAACCCACATGTTGCTCCCTTCATTAGAGGAAATCAATATGCCTTCTCTTTCCATGGAAGATCTATCTGACCTAAAAGGAACCCAGAAGATTTTTCAAGATCTAGGTATGCTTGATTAGCAATTCCCTGAGCTCAACCTAAGTATTGTTTATATCCCATTTCTGACGTTCGGTTGATTTCAGGAGTTTCCTGAAAAACTCAAAGACTACTTAAAATAGTTGGCAAGAAACGGCCAAGCACCATCTTTGTAATACCTATGTCCACCATTTCCTATGTATAGTTGACAGGCCTCGCCTGCTTCAGCGATTTTGTAGATTTCTCTCAATCTTGAATATGCGTACTTAACACATCCAATCGGGAATATATCGTCGTATCTCCCAGCGATGGCTTTAAAAGGCCTTGGAGCAATTAATCCCGCAACATCGTACATTTCTCCTAGTCTTAGAATACCGGGCACATAATTGCAATCGCAGTGGCGTATTGCTCCTATGCTTCCCCTAAAAGTACTGAAGTAACAGCCGGGAATCGCTATATTTATTCTGGTGTCACAGGCAGCGGAAAAGAGAGTTATTGTGCCTCCTCCTGAATTGCCAGTCATAGCAATTCGCGACTGATCGATTTCCAGGTTGACGATGGCCCAGTCTATGAGGCATTTCATATCCCAGACACGTTCACCAATAGGGGTACGTCCTGCAAGTAAACCGTGCATTAACTGTGTCCGACAGGAGTTCCTATTATTATTTTCTCGATCTATTTCAGTTCGCGTAGTTCCAAATGCCCGGGTCGT
>PAOO01000025.1 GCA_002708065.1 Chloroflexota bacterium | reverse complement strand
TGGGACGAACATCGTAGAGATCAGACCCAACAGGCACTTGACCTCAAGTTTGCTGGCCAACAGGATACACCGACCATATGCGGCCGCTTCAGTGGTCAACACTAACGCGAGACTACTCGTCAGAGAATGGGAAGATGGCCCAGATTCGGAGATCCCCAGATCAGAATGGTGCTTTGCCAAGCAGGTTCGTGGCAAATTAACTCCTGATGACGAATATATCTACATGGCCTCTGGATTCCAGGCCGGGAAAATATACAACGTAATTTACGAAGCTAAGAATCCCNTATTAACTGGAGCCTCACTTCTATCTGTTCGAGATATTGGATCTTGGCTTAAGTATGGTGAAAAAGACAGCCCAATATCCGGTGGAGTTGATTTCGCGTATGCCTACGGNATTTCCCAAACGGGTCGCCTACTCCGAAGTTATCTTTACTTCGGCATGAANCTGGACGAATCNGAACGACCAGTCTATGACGGATTGCTCCCCCATGTGGCNGGGGGAAGACGAGGTGATTTCAATCATAGATTCGGTCAACCATCCCAGCAGTCTGGTCCAGGATTTGGCCACCTGTTTCCATTCACGGACTATCCTCATGAGGATGCGTTTCAATCTGTTAAGTCAGGGCTGCTAGACAACCAGGCAAGAAACGGGGGAATGCCCAAAATAATCTACACAAANACGTCTGCTGAATACTGGAGAGGTGACGCTTCACTNGCTCATACGCACCCGACAGGATGTTGTGACGTAGACTTCCCGAATAATGTTAGGAGTTATCTATTTTCATCTACTCAGCATGTCCCCAAGTCTCTTCCCCAAGACAATTCNCCTGGTCCTGANGGATCGATGGGTCGTAACCCGTTTAACATAGTCGATTTTCGCCCACTGCTCAGAGCAGCTCTGGTTAATCTAGAGAAATGGTCNGAGGATGGAATAGAACCTCCACCAAACAAACATCCGCGGTTGGATAACGGTACGGCTGTAACTAGGCAAGTAGCTCTTAATTCGTTGCCCGAAATCCCTAATGTCTTCCCCCCGGATCCGAACAGGCTATGGCGAATCAGGGAATTAGATCTCGGCCCGGAGGCGGAATCTGGAATCGGNCGCTATCCAGTTATTGAAGGCGGTGATTATCCGGCATTCGTATCGTCACTTGATAAAGACGGCAACGAGGTTTCCGGAATTTGCATGCCCGACATTTCTGTGCCAGTTGGCACACATACAGGATGGAATACTAGAGACCCTAAAACCGGGGCCCCAGAGCAGATTATTCCGATGATGGGATTTTCTGAATTTTTCGCCACAACCGAATCTATTCGTGAAGCTGTNGGAGATCCGAGAGACTCTATAGAAAAACGTTACAACTCAAGACAAGAGTACCTTCATAAGGTCCATTTGGCAGCAACTGAGCTGATCAAAGAGGGCTACCTTTTAGAGGAAGATCTAGAAACAGTAACTCGTAACTGTGGTGAAAGATACGACGAGGCAATTTCCCGAAGNCGGCTATGATTCTTCTATACAATCAATAAGCAAGTTCAGTGTGGCAGTNGCAAATATAATCATATTCTGTTGCCGGTCTGAGACTCCNGTTTCCAACGTAGTTGACCGGCTCACGGGCCCGGAGACAGCTATGCAGCTATGGCCAGCAGNATCACCATAACGGTTTCCTGNAGGTCCAGTTGCCCCAGTCTCTGCCACGCCCCATGTGGAACCCAAAACGTCCTTCACTTTTCCAGCATTTAGAGAGGCGTAAGATTCCGTCGCGGCTCGCAGTCCTTCCATATCTTTATCAGTTACACCAAGGAAACCTCGTCCGGCAAATCGAGTGTAGATAACAGAACCGCCAAGAAAATAGGCGGACGCACCCGAAATGGCCAACAGATGAGCTGAAACCAGTCCCCCAGTCGAAGATTCGGCGATCCCAACCGTATTTCCTTTCTCCGACAGCAAATTACCGACTTTCTGTGAAAGCTCTATAATCTCTTCATTCATTGTTGTCTATCTCCTTTACGGAATCACGCGTTAAGTCTTAACCGTTGTTATCACCAAGAGCAAGGTCNTATTAAGGGGTCACGCTGCGTATGTTACGGTNAGATTGTAATATAGTTCACTGTGATCAANGTCAAGGCAGCTAATGTAAGGACGAGACNAACTCATATGTCAAAAGGATGGTTNACACTGGTTGCAATCTTNNCAATATCCATCGCTCTTATCNCAGGTGGATTCGTTANAGNCNGACCCGANCTGGTGCTGGGAGGAGCTGGGTTAGGANTCTTTCTCTATTTGGTCCGAAACTATCTCAATTAGANTNTCGTTTCATTCTNTTCTATGTTTCAGAATAAGCCAGCACNNTCNTTNCAATTTANANTCTAGCCCGTACGTATTGTGNCGGCCAGAGATCATCAGAACCGTCGAGTTCATCTCGAGCTTTGAGAGGCCAGTAGGGGTTTCTTAGAAGCTCTCTTCCCAGAAGAATTGCATCGGCNTCCATATTNCGTAAGGNCTGTTCNGCCTGAGAAGCATCCGTGATAAGACCAACAGCCCCGGTCAGTATCTCAACCTCTTTCCTGATCCTTGCAGCAAACGGGACTTGATATCCGGGAAAAGGGTCGAGGTTTTGCGTAGCGGAATTNCCCCCCGAAGAACAATCGATCATATCCACCCCTTCTTCTTTCATCCAACCCGCCAATTCAATTGAATCATCTAGGCTCCAGCCATCCTTCATATACTCGGTAGCAGAGATACGGGCAAGCAAGGGCATGGATTCAGGAATCCTNCTTCTNACAGCAGNAATCACCTCAAGAGTAAACCTACANCTATTCTTTAAAGAACCTCCGTATTGGTCCGTCCTTATGTTGGAGAGAGGTGACATGAACTCACATGCGAGATATCCATGAGCAAGATGCAGCTCCAAAACCTTAAATCCAGCTTCCACTGATCGGCCTGCTGCNGTTGCAAAGTCCGAAACAACCCTGTCAATTTCCTCCATGGACATCTGATTCGGAGTTGCCCAGTCGGGTTCAAATGGAATAGGGCTCGGCCCCCAGATCTCCCACCCNCCATATCCNGGAGAGAGCGCTTCTCCACCATTCCACGGCCGNGTATGAGAAGCCTTTCTCCCNGCATGGGCAAGTTGNATAGCTGGCGTTGTACCTTGAGCAACCTGGAATTCCACTATAGGTTTGAATGCTTCTGAGTGATTGTCGGACCAAATCCCGAGATCCTGAGGTGATATCCTTCCCTCAGAAGATACTGCAGAAGCCTCCGCCATCACTAAACCCGCGCCACCAACAGCCCTTGAACCTAAATGAACCATATGCCAGTTAGTGGGAATACCGCTTCCGTCATCAACAGAGTATTGACACATTGGAGCGACAAACACCCTGTTCCTTATCGTCTCCCCCCTAATTGTGATAGGGGTGAACAGCTTACTCATAAACGTTACACATTTTCTCTCTTAAGTGCTTAAATCAATTGATTTATGAGACGTATTCTTANCTGANCCTGATCTCTCGAAACTCGATCTTCCCTTCCCTTACCAGGTCTCTGACTTTACGCTGCCTGGCAGAAAGTCGACTGCCGGCAGCTTTAAATTCAACCAACACTACCTTGTCTTCTTCGAATTGAACCCCATCGATTGGAGAACCCAGAAATCGAAACTGCTTTGGGTCGTATGGATATTGTTCTACTAACGGCAAAAATTGCTCAGAGATCTGACCATATCTAGTCGACTGACTTATCCTTAAGCTTCTCTCCTGTTCGATTTTTCCTAAAAGTCTCAATGAATTTATTGACAGTAGTACTGTTAAAACGATTCCTGTTGAAGCAATCCACCATATGATCGGAACATCTCCAAGGATATCCAAAACTATACCTCCTGGTCGCTCTAGATACTCGTACGGTTCTCTAGCAGAATATTTAGGTCAATCGGAAGTGATGTCAACTAGGACAGTTCTTTAAGGCAACATGCGAGGCTTTCAGAAAACTCTTTCACTTGCCATTTTCGCACCTCAGTCTCATCGAATTCAGCTGGGAGGGCCTCAGGAAGTCTTGCAAGCCTCGATAGACTTGACGTAGGCCATAACAAACTGGGATCAAGTTCCAATGTTTGNCCAAGGCTTTTTCGCCATTGCTTGAGATCCTTTAGCCTCTGGTTTGCCATTTCACGTTCATGGTGACNGATGTGGGGGCCCCGCCGCGCGTCGTTCCTGGGACGAATTACCGGTTCACTGTTTTTAGCTTCAAACACGACTTTATTCAATCGCCTACGCATTTCCGAGCGTCCCCACCAACCAATCCCTTTTATTTCAGAATATTCGTCATCAGGCTCTCTTGCTATGGCTACAAGTACTGAATCTGAGACTATCTTGAATGGAGGTCNATCCTTCCCTATAGCTTCATCTTCTCTAAAATCGTAAAGACTTCTGAGAATTGCAAGACCTCTACCATCAAGATCCTTGCTTCCTTTTACACGGAGAAAAGCCGTCTCCTCATCTCTCGGCTCAAACCGAACAGAAGACAGACGCACACACTCTTCTTCCGCCCAAGTTGACCTTCCTTTTTCTGCCAGGCGATCTAGCATGTTTTGTCGGGCTTCACCGAGATATCGAACATCATTTGCCGCATAAGCCAAAGCCTCCATGGAAAGCGGTCTGTCTGTCCAATCGCTACGTTGCAGTTTTTTATCTTTCGTAACTTCTACATCAAGATATTCTTTCAAAATGGCATCCAATCCCAGGCGCTTTGAGCCAAGGAATCCCCCCGCAATACTTGTGTCAAATACATTCTCAAATTGGAATCCATAATCTCGGTGTAGGCTGCGAATATCATAATCGCCGGAGTGAAGTATCTTGGTCACTGAAGCGTCAGAGAGCACCTTGCCTAACGGCGACATATCCTCGACATCCAAAGGGTCAATGAGGTAAGGCGTTTGACCTATGGAGATCTGTATGAGACAAACCCGTTCGGGATATCGGAAGAACCCGTTACCTTCAATGTCTATTCCAATCCAAGGCTGNGTGGCGGCTTCTGCCGAAAGCGATTTGAGGCGCTCAGACGTTGAAATTATTTCTGCCGGTTGGTGAACTACGATAGGAATCTTTCGCTGAACATTTGATTTATACGGTGCAAAGTATAACTTATAGGTCTCATACGGAAACGGGATTGCAGCTGGAGTCAGTATTCGATAAGTTTGCTACTATCCTCAAGAAGAGAGTTCGCATATGAAATGGGAGCGGGTGTTACATAAAGACATCTCATTAGCGTTGCACTGGAATATGCCAGTGGGAATCACTTCCTTATTCGGGCAATTAAATGACCTTAAAACCTACTAATTATCAAAATTANACTTAGGGAAAAGTTGAAGGACTAGATATGAAAATAACGGANNTAACAGTAAACAGAATTAGAGCACCTCAAGGTGAGAACGCCAGAAGCTTCGTAGGCAGGCCCGGACGCCTGCTATTGCAGNTTCACACTGATGAAGGTGTCACAGGTATNGCAGAAGCTGGGCGAAATCTCACAGTCGTTCGTGCCTACATAGAGGANCTTATCAAACCCCTTTTGATCGGCNCAGATCCCTGCAGACCGAGAAANATATGGGAACTTTTGGCATTAGGCGACGGTCAGCAGGCTACTAGATTTCCGTCTCAAATCGTAGGATCAATCGACGTCGCTCTATGGGATATTACTGGCAAGGCAGCNAACATGCCGATATACCAGCTTCTAGGAGGAGCGCGCCGCACAGATATTCCTCTCTACTGGAGNCGGGGCAACGGATGGAGCAAGTCACCAGAAGAGATGTTNGAGGAGGTNCAAGAGGGCTATGACAANGGATATCGCGCTTTCAAGGTTAGAATGGACTGGAGNGACTATCGACAAGATGCTAANCCNCAAAAGGACTTTGCTATCTTCAAGAAATGCAGAGAGTGGCTACCTGAGGATTGCCCATTAAGCTTTGATGCNAANTGTGGATACTCGGTNCCGACCGCTATNGAACAAGGCCGNAAATTTGAGGCTTTGGGCATNGCCCATTTCGAAGAACCCTTGCCGCAATATGACTTCCCTGGCCTAAAACAGGTTGTTGATTCTCTAGATTGTTCTGTATCCACAGGCGAGCAGGAGATATCTTCATGGCGCTTCAGAGATCTCATACAACTTGGTAATCCTGACATTCTCCAGCCGGATGTTTTGAACGTAGGTGGACTTTCTGAAATGGTGAGGGTTTACGAGATGGCAGTCGTGCACAACAAGATAGTGATGCCACACAGTCCGAGTGTAGGAGCAAATTCCATGGCAAGCCTTCATCTATATTCCACTGTAACAAACGCCGTTCGACCTCACGAATTCTCGGAAGAATTCACCGGCCCTGCCGAAGAAGTATCAAAGTTATATCAGGAACCAGTCCTTCCGAAGAACGGAACTATATCCCTACCTGACAGACCAGGGCTCGGACTAGAGATAAATCCAGACGCGTTGAAAAATTTCATCGACGAATAATCGACGAAGCTATACTTATGCGAAAGGTGGATCGCAAGATATGAAATACGACACTATTATCGTTGGCGCAGGTTCTGCGGGAGCAATATTAGCTACCCGACTTACAGAGGATCCTTCTAAATCGGTGTTGCTGCTAGAGGCCGGACCGGATTACGCTGACATGGACAGCCTACCTGAAGAGGTCAAGTACGGCTATGCAAGTGGCACCGAGATAACCACCAGCGAACATAACTGGCAATTCACNGCAAGAGGAACGNATAAAACAGAAATACTTGTTCCNNGAGGNAAAGTTACGGGCGGNTCCAGTGCGATAAATGGTCAAATTTTCCTTCGGGGCATACCTGAAGACTATGACAGCTGGGCAGAGGTCGGGAATCANGAATGGAACTACCAAAATATGGTGCCTTATTTCAACAAAGTCGAGACCGACACCACCTATCAAGACNATCCTGGCGACTTTCATGGGTCTGAGGGNCCAATAATATGTCATAGGTTTCCCAGAAACACTTGGCTTCCAGCCTCGAGGGCTTTCGAGCAGGCCTGTCTCGATGCCGGATTCTCTTCTTGTGAGGATGCAAATGCCCCCGGTACAACTGGTGTTGGTCCCCTGCCGCTAAACAATCCTAACGGGATCAGATGGTCCACTGCTATAGGGTATCTCGGCATGTCTCGTCATCGATTGAATCTGACAATCAGATCCGGCATTTCAGTAAAGCGGGTACTTTTTGACGATAAAAATGAGCTTCCAAGGGCCATTGGCGTGGAGGCAGTTTCTGAAGATGAGACGTTCATAATCGAAGCCGACGAAGTGATACTAAGTGCAGGGGCANTAGCCTCACCACAGCTACTCATGTTGAGCGGTATAGGTCCAGCGAATCATCTTTCCGAACAAGGTATTGAGAGTGTTGTCGATCTCCCAGGGGTCGGCCAAAATCTGTCCGATCATCCAATGCTATACGTAACGTGGAAAACAAAGCCNGAAGTAGACCTAGACGCCTTGGGCCCACGAATACAACTCGCTCTTCGTTATACGGCAACCGACTCCGAACTTGAAAATGACATGATCGTGTACATGATGGCAGCTGCGAGCGAAAGGCCAGAAANGGGTGGTCTGAGAACTACCCCAATTGGCATCCAAACCAACCTTTGTATCAATCTCGCTAAAGGAAAAGGAGAAGTACGACTCAATTCAGGGGATTACCGTGATCAACCCTACCTTGACTACAACTATCTCACAGAGGAAGAGGACCGGAGAAGATTCAGAGACGGTATACGAATGCTGGTCAGGCTAGAGAATCATCCCGACATGTCCGCTCTTATAGAAAAGCGACTGACTCCATTGGACTCGGACTTGCAATCTGACGAGGCGTTGAATAGCTGGATGATGAGGGACGTAACAACTGGTCATCACATTTCTTGTACAAACAAGATGGGGCCTGCTTCTGACCCACTGGCAGTGGTTGGTCAGTCGGGATTAGTTAACGGAACCAAATGTCTAAGAATTGTCGATGCTTCAATAATGCCCGAATGTGTAAGGGCTAACATCAATGTCACAGTAATGACTATGGCTGAAAGGATTTGTGACTTGATTAAGAGTGGAAATTGACGAACCGGCATATTCCGCAAGAGCACCTGTCTTAGGAATCTTTGGCGAGAAGAAAGTCTAATATAGTTTATTCGTGAGTGACCAGAAAGGGCAGGATACGTTTGCCTATTACGATGAACTCTATATTCATGTTCAATTAACTTACAGGTACCCTTGGCGTTAACATTTCCCAGGGAAAGTTTCTTCTTCATTCTTATTGTTCTTGAACAACGTCGCTAATTGTATGCATGACGAAAATCAGCTTTCTAACGTAATTCATAAGAGGAGCTATAGAGATGACAGAAGACTTCGATAACGGACTTAATACGAGAAAAGAGGTGCTTGGCACCGAATATGTCGAGAGCTCGTTGAAAAACGCCACAGACTTTGATCGTCCATTCCAACAATTCATAACAGAGTCTGCGTGGGGAAAAGTATGGACCCGCGGGCCTTTAGACCGAAAAACAAAGAGCATCATTACCCTGTCTGTGCTCGTCGCACTCAGAGCAGAACACGAGATTGCCCTTCATATCAAGGGCGCCATAAATAATGGAGTTACCCCTGAGGAGATAATGGCCCTGCTGATTCACGCCTCAGTTTATGCCGGTGTTCCTTCCTCAGTATCGGCGGTGAGGGTAGCAAGGAGGGTACTATCCGAAATGGGTGAGATTTCTCCCTAATGTAACCCGGTCAATATCGGATTATTTCACAGACTCAATGCCTCAATCTGTTTGTTGCTATAGCCCAACACTTCTGAAAGTACTTCCGTGTTGTGCTCCCCCAGCAAAGGAGCGGGCTTGATTTCTACGGGGGAATCCGACATCTTAATCGGGCAACCTATAACTTCGAATTCGCCTCTTTGTGGATGGTTTATTGGCGATATCATCCCGCGTTCTTTGAGATGCTGATCGTTAAATATGTCACTGGCGTTCAGAACGGCTCCACATGGGATCCCCGCACCTCCCAACGCCGCCATCGCCTCGTGCTTGGTTACAGAGGATGCCCATTCCTGGATAACCTCATTAATCTGTTCAGCATTGGAGGCAGGATCATCAAAAAGCGGTGATCCTTCCAGATCCTCACGGTCTATAGTTTTCATCATCCCTTCCCATATGTTTCGACGCGTCGATAGAGCAGTAATATATACGTAATCATCGGGACCACCGGGGGAGCATTTGAAAACCCCAGATCCTGCCCTACCGGTTACCTTGCTCCCGCGCCTGGGAGGGCTTTCNCCAGTTTCCAAGTACCCGCACATAGAGGTTTTACTCAGGCTGACGACCGCGTCTTGCATCGCCACCTCCACTACCTGACCTCTACCAGTCGACCGACGTTGGATGAGAGCCGCGAGTATGCCGATGACTGAATGGAGTCCCGTGCCACTATCACCTATAGTTGGGCCAGGTTTCATTGGCGGGCCATCAGGCTCCCCGGTTCCAGCCATAGCGCCTCCCGCGGCTTGGGCCACAGGGTCGAAACTCTTGTAATTACTGTAAGGACCATATGTCCCAAAACCCTTTATTCTGGAAAATATTATCCTAGGATTGATTTCTGATAATGCTTTGAAATCGTATCCAAGCCTTTCCAGAACACCTGCAGCGTAATTTTCTGCCACTACATCTGCATTCTTTACAAGTTCAACAAACACAAGCCGATGATCATCGTTTTTCAAATCAAGCGTAATGCTACGTTTATTCCCATTAAAACCCAGGAAGTAAGCTGAGTCCTTCTCAGGCGAACCAAACATAACAGTCCTGCCTGGATCCCCTCTGCCGGGTTGTTCCACCTTTATAACATCCGCTCCCAACCACGCTAGCAATTGAGTAGATGAAGTGCCTGCTTCATATTGAGTCAAATCTAGAATCTTGATGCCATCCAAAGCCTTATCCATGTGCTTGGCTCTCCNGTGAANTATATNNATNCAGTAATCCAGTTATGTGTGGGTTGAATATACCTGATATCTTTAATGTCTGCCGGTACGCTTTCAATCAGTAGGGGGGAAGTAAATAATGGCGAATATAAAGGTTTACGGAACAGATTGGTGTGGCGACTGCGTCAGAGCGAAGTCATTCATGGACGGGAACAATATCATCTATGATTGGACCAACGTAGATGAAGAAACCCAATACAAAGAATACATCACGGAACTGAACGATGGAGAGATGCGAGTACCAACAATTGTGTTTGAGGATGGATCAATTCTTGTCGAGCCGACTAATGAAGAGTTATCGGAGAAGTTTTCTGTATAATTTCCCTATCGATCCCTAGCTGCGTGCTCGAATGATCCTACCCTATCTCCTTTTTCATCTATGACGTTCGTATAAGGAAACTTTACGGTCAATGTACACGCGTGGCCTGGTGCCGCAAGAACAAACTGGCCTACGTCNAGNCTCTCGCCGTTGAGTTTCACGACACCATGTTCTTCACTTTGTTGAACGAGCTCTGTGTAAGGAAAATCTATTAAACGAAACCTGTGCTCNAGGGGTTGGTCAGATGAGCAGGCCTTAGACCCAATATCAAGGGTGACGGTACCCATTTCGTCATCTCTGTCGATCACCTGTCCTAACACAAGACTAGCAATCTCAAACTCTAATTCTTCCATCTCAGAATTACGGGTGTCCCAATACACCCAGGTACCAGGAGTTACACGAATTCTTAAATCCTCAACATAATGTATAAAGGACCACGATCCGCCAGCCAGGTTATCGGTTACAGGGATACCCCGTTTATCAGCCTGTTCCCATATATTTTCAATATGNGAAAGGTTGCCCTTCACCATGATTTCACGTTCATGGAAATCCGGAATGTACAGNGTCTCCCCATCGAACACATGAACTCCTAAAGGATCAAGAAAGTCAGCAGATGCGATAGAGTCATAAAATCCATAAGCCGCATCTCCCGGTTGGACTCCAGTTCTACGCATCCCGGTGTCCAGGTCCATGTACACTCCAATAGCCTGTCCTGCTTCTCTCATCGTTGAGGAAAGACTGGAAAGATGTTGTTGCGTGCTGGCAATCGCTCTTACGTCTACAGCACTATAAGTAGTCTTTAGTTTGGCCAAGCGATCTAGTTTCCGCGGATGAATCATAGGATAGGCCATGATTATCTCAGTTGCGCCGTTCTCTGCAGCAATTTCAGCCTCCTTGAGGGTTGCACACTTGAAGGAAGTTAAACCCATATCCACCTGCATTCTAAGTACGTCAGGAGACTTATGAGTCTTTGCATGAGGAACAATCCTGTCTGCGCCGCCACATATCTTGATCACTTCTTCGATGTTGCGTTGAACCAGGTGCGGATACGTCAGCATAGCCGGGGTATCCAGAGACTCAGGGTGGTTTAGCCTGTATTTTCCTAATTGCATGAAACTCTCCTAAACTCTCTATTTACAGTAACGGCGTTTCTTCAAATATTTGCTTACGGACCTCACAAATACCCAGTACTGGAGTCACCCAATGCAATCATACGGTTCGGCAATGTTGGCCAGTCCCAATATTTTGCATCAGCTTCATTAACGCAGATCGCAATTCTACAGATGTCGCGAATCCTTCAAACCTGTTTGCTATCTTACCTTCACAGTCGATTACGAAGGTCCATTGAAGACTAGGGAGACCCCATTCTTGAAAGGTTCCTGAAAAACGTGCCAAATCGAGATCTCCTTGAAGTTCATCGGGATTGTCATAGACTTCCACGTGAATAAAATATGCCTGCTGATTCAACTCTTCGTGCATTCTCAGCAGAACTTCCACCTGGGGTCCGCAAACTTCATTTTTNCAAAAGGCTGGACTCGTGAAAGCTACCACGGTAGGCCGTCCGCTATTCACAGTCTCTGCAAGGGAGTGTCTATATAACGCAGGCTCTCTTATTATTCCTGTAGAAAGATCTTGAATGTTTTTTACATCACTCAACGTTTTACTGGGTGCNTTAGGAGCTGGNTCCCCAATGTTTGGAGCGATAGTGTTTTCCCNTACCAGAAAAGAAAGTTCAACACGCTGTTCATTTCCCTCGTGTAGAAAATCAATTACTGCCTTCCATTCGCCTTTTTGGGCAAATTCTACGTAGCTTACATATGATCCCCTCCTCGGAAAAATCCAATTTAGTAAAGGGGCTTCATACCTCTGTTCAGATATCTGTGTTTCGGCCCTGTAGAGTCCCAGGCTAGCAGTCCCGGAATTGACAAAGCCTTCCTTCGATATGAGTANAAANGCGAAGCGATTTTCCCCCAGACCCAGGTCCGTTGTGGCAAGAATCGCCTGGTATCCATTCTGTGAAAGCGGACCAATTAGTGGGTAAGGCAGGGACAGTTCTTTGTTTTGCACGAGATCTTCAGATTTTTGACCTGCAAACTCTGTCTCCAGGTAGCTACAGGACGTAAACACACTTAACATGAGGGNGATAGATGGTATGAGAAATCCATTTAGTGCGCGATTCATGGAAACTAATCGGGCTTGTTATTCGAACCAAACGTGAAGGAATAAATCGAAAAATCTATGGAATTGGATGTCAACTTGAGTTCTCTGGTTTGATAGTGTTTCAATTGAACCAGCCCAAACATAGCTGAACGATCAACAATTANAAAGCTATNACCTTCAGAACNGAACCGAACGTCAACCCCGGCCTCTGTTGAATCCATGGCTTTCCCGTCAAGGGTCACAAGAACCTTGTAAGGTTTTTTTTCGAAGCCGAAAACTCCGTTGACTTCAGAGGCCGAAAAGTAAAAAGCTATGTAGTCACTATAATCGCTCGTCTCCCTTGCATGCTGTANATATTCTTTTTCTCTATTCCATAGCCCATTGATATAGAATCGACCCTCATCGCGATCATCAGGATCCTCAAAAGATATTTCTTTTTCCCAGGAAGAAGAACGGAAATCAGAAAAATATTCTTCATTGCCCACATAAGGTGGATAAAAGAAATTAGTCTTATAATTCCGTGAGGTTCCNGCATAGAGTTCCCTGGTTTGATCTCTGTTCTCCACCTCAATCAGATTATCCTCAACCAGTAGTTGTGACTGTNTCGGGATATCCTCAATGTCGAATCCTGCCTCATCCAGAAGTGCCCTTATAGCAGATTCTGTCTCCATATATCCGCCTTCTCCAAAGTGTTGATACTGNATAACACCATCCTTGTCCAGTAGATATTTTGCCGGCCAGTATCTGTTGTCAAATACTTTCCAGGTCTGGTAGTCATTGTCCTGGGCGACGGCGTATTCAATACCGAAATCTGAGACCGCTGTATCAACATTTTCAAATATCTTTTCAAACGCAAATTCTGGAGTATGTACCCCAACAATAACCAAACCATGGTCTGAATATTTTTTATGCCACTCCTTAAGATACGGTAGAGTACGGATACAGTTGACACATGTATATGTCCAAAAATCTATAAGCACTNCTTTTCCCCTTTGTTCATACAGGGTGAAAGGGTCACTGTTCAACCAGGGGCCAAGTCCGCTAAATTCAAGGTCGCTCTTCAAATATTGGGATTGAGGTTCAACACTATTGCTAAGGGTCCTCACCTGCGGCTGGCAAGAGACGAGGCATAAAAACAAACCCGTCAAGCAGCAAAACAGAACTACAGTCAGTTTAGTATCAGCCATAGCAATTAAATTTACGTTCTGGACTAGTCGGTTGTTGTAAAGGGAAGATTACTTAATTTCAGGACAATTGGTATCCACTGTTCCGGCACTAATCATTCTGAAGCGGGTAATATGAAGGATCAGGCAGTCTTCTTGTCTGTTTCAGTTGATCGATAAGATTGTCGTATCTTGTCCGATTGACGGGGATTGAAACCCTCTCACCCGTGCAACCTGAAAGAGTGATAGCCGCAACCAATTCTTGAGACTTAGATCCTTCCTCTCCAGTGACCGCTGGGTCCCTACCTTCTTGAATAGCANGGCAGAAGTCATCTATAGCCGGTGCGTGAGTTCCTTNCTCAATCCCTAATTCAAAAGTTTCTGAAGTGGATCCCGGTGGGATGAATCTAACTGTTTTATCGTTTTCAAGAAATTCCTGCAAGGGAGTATCTAAGTGGTGAAGTGTAACGTTCCAATCATCCATTACCAGAGCACCGTTTTCTCCATAGATCTCTATGCGCTGTTTGTTAGGTGCCTGGACAGTATCACATTGGATAGTCCCCAGCGCCCCACCTTCGTACTCCAAGATAGCACTAACATAGTCTTCAACCTCGATTCGGTGTTTAAGAGTACGCAATACTCCAATGGCCGACTGCGGCATTCCTACCAGCCATTGAAACATGTCGATTGCGTGAATGCCCTGATTTATNAGCGCGCCACCACCCTCATATTCCCATGTGCCACGCCAGNCTAGCCGNTCATANTAGTCTTGGCTCCTGAACATGGCCGTTACCANNTTGGCCCTGTANATCTTACCAACCGCATTTTTATCAATTAACTCTCGCATCAGTTGTGCTTGTCGTCGAAAGCGGNTGTTAAACAACACACCTAAAGTGACATTGGAGTCCCGGGCAGCCTCTATCATTTCATCAGCTTCAGACGGCGTGGCTGACATCGGTTTTTCTACTAAAACGTGCTTGCCAGCCTCTATCGCCTTAAGTGCGATGTCTTTATGGGACGGGTGGGGTGTGGCAATAATTACGGCATGTACTTCAGATTCACTAAGTACGTGGTCCAACGTAGGGTATGCATGCACTCCAAGTTTGCTCGCTTGCTGGCAAAGCGGTCCCAACCGTCGTGCATTCAAACCGACTAACCTGCAGCTGGATAACCCATATATAGCCTCAATGTGCGTCTTGCCTATGGCACCTGTTGATCCAATGATAGCGAGCCCGACCTGTTCCATGTATGTACTCCTCCCGGAAGCTAATACTTAGGAAAGCTGATCAACCCGAAAGGTATTCTTAATATACCTGTACGGTTATCGCCGCTGAACAACATCGGGATTCTCATTCAACAACGGTGAAAAATTATAGCTATATCCGTTTCATTTAGGCATTCAGTTGGCCTAAGTGTACACCTGCCGATTCACGGGATTCTTAAGCTAACATGTTAAGTGTCCATATCCAGTGTTCCTGCTAAAGTAAAGGGAATAAAGGCTATCAAAGCTCTCTCAAAACAAACTCGGATCTTAACTGCCCGTCCAACGGGCAGATGGCTTCAGAATGTTCGTGAATTCGCGAAGTTAAGGTATGAGTGATAAGAATTCCAGGAATGTCGTCAATCATGGCTTGCCAGAGATCACCTGAGAGAACCACACTGGTAACTCTTTAGTGAACCTCGCTTTCATCAATGGTAACGACATCAATATCCGAAGCAGTTCGGATCAAGGAGAAAACAATATGAATGAACGACAGAAAAGACCCAACATTGTCTTTTTGTTTGCGGACGACTGGGGGAGGTATGCAGGTGCTTACAGCAAATTCGAAGGCGATAATTCGATCAACCAACTTATAAGCACCCCCAACTTCGATAGGATTGCTGCCGAAGGAGCGATTTTTACTAACGCTCACGTTCCAGTACCTTCCTGCACACCTTGCAGAAGCTCCATACTTTCCGGCACCTATTTTTGGGAGACCGGTCTCGGGGCAATACTTGAGGGGGCAAGATGGGATGAATCTATTCCGACCTATCCCTTGCTGCTCGAAGAAAGTGGGTACCACATTGGTCATACATATAAAGTGTGGTCTCCGGGAAAAACGGAAAATGCCCCGTATGGTGGATCCCGTACCAGATATGAGTCAGCTGGAAACAACTGGAGTATATTTTCTCAAGAAGCAACTAAGAACGCTCCTGAAATCGGGGTTGATAATGCCAAAGAAATACTCTTTGACGAGACACGAAACAATTTCCTTTCGTTCTTGGAGGATGTTCCAGAAGGAGATCCCTTTTGCTACTGGTGGGGGCCTGTCAATACCCACAGACCCTGGGGCCAGGGCTCCGGGAAAGTACTTTGGGGACTTGATCCCGACCAGCTGAAGGGCCGGATGCCTGATTTCCTGCCCGATGTTCCCGAAATTCGGGAGGACTTTAACGATTATCTGGGCGAGGTTCAGGCGATTGATGCAGGAATAGGTATTATTTTGGAGGAGCTGGAAAAAGCAGGTGAATTGGACAACACATTGGTTGTCGTTAGTGGTGACCATGGTATACCTGGATTCCCACGGGCCAAATGTAATCTCTATGACATAGGAAGTCAGGTAACTCTTGCTGCAAGATGGCCCGGTAAAATCAAAGCAGGCAAGGTCATAGAAAACGTTGTAAGCCTTATGAGTCTCGCTCCGACTTTCCTTGAAGCTGCCGGTGAGCAACCTCTAGACAATATGACTGAAAGCATTCTCTCATTGCTTATCTCAGATTCTGAATTTGAGTATGAGGGAAATGGAGAATACGTCATCCTTGGACGAGAACGCCATGTGGCATTTGCAAGATCCGGAGGGCTTCCTTACCCTTCCCGCGCAATACGCACTAAGAATTACCTGTATATCCGAAACTTTGAGCCGGATCGTTGGCCTATAGGCGATCCAGCCGGGTTCGAAAATACCGAATCAGATCCAGAGGATATGGACGATATGCTGATAGCGGCTTCCCAGTGGGGAGAACGTAGAAAATTTCGGAATGCTTTCGCTGATATAGATACTGGCCCGACGAAGTATTGGATGCTAGCTAATAGGAACGCGGTAGAAGTACGGCCGAAGTTTGATTTGGCTTTTGGTAAAAGACCAGGTGAGGAACTTTATGACCTGAGAAAGGATCCTCATTATTTGAAAAACGTAGCTTCCGATTCTGATTACACAGAGATAAGGAATAGTTTATCTGGTACTTTACTCACCGTTATGGAAGAACATAACGATCCAAGAATAGCCGAAGAGGTCTGTAGATTTGAGAGATCGCCTTACATAGGCTCTCCTGCGGCTGACTGGTACGAAGGGGAGCAAAACGGGGAAACATGGTCCCCCCCTACACCTCGTTGATCTTCGTTAACCGTCACCTATGGGAACACAGGGGAGTTTAGACAAAACAACATGAATGAACAAAGAGAAAGACCCAACATTGTCTTCTTATTCGCCGACGACTGGGGAAGGTATGCAAGTGCATATCGACGTCACGAGAGTGAAGACACAGTTAACCAACTTATCGACACGCCTAACTTCGACAGAGTCGCGGCAGAGGGTGCGATTTTCACTAACGCTCATGTGCCGGCTCCCTCCTGCACCCCTTGCAGAAGCTCCATATTATCTGGAACTTACTTCTGGGAAACCGGACTTGGGGCCATACTCGACGGGGCATATTGGGACGAATCTATTCCAACCTATCCCATGATCTTGGAAGAGAGCGGTTACCAGATCGGATACACCTATAAAGTCTGGTCTCCGGGAAAGGCGGAAAATGCACCCTATGGAGGGCAACGAACTCGATATGAACCCTGCGGAAACCGGTGGAGGGAGTTTTCCCAGGAGGTTTCCAAAAAGGTTCCGGAGCTTGGTGTTGATGGTGCTAAAGAGCTCCTCTTTGATGAAACTCGAGGTAATTTCGTCGCATTCCTCAAGAATGTCCCGGAGAACAAACCCTTTTGTTACTGGTGGGGACCAGTCAACACCCACAGGTCGTGGGAAAGAGGATCGGGAAAATCTCTGTGGGGCCTTGAACCCGATAACTTGAAAGGGCGGATGCCCGAGTTCCTCCCGGATGTTCCCGAGATAAGGGAGGACTTTAATGATTATCTCGGAGAGGTACAGGCGGTCGATGCTGGCATTGGAATAATACTTGAGGAGCTTGAAAGAGCCGGTGAGTTGGAGAATACCCTTGTTATTGTCAGTGGTGATCATGGTATACCCGGGTTCCCCCGTGCAAAATGCAATCTCTACGATATCGGAACCCAGGTTTCTCTGGCCGCCAGGTGGCCGGGCAAAATAGAACCGGGCAAAGTAGTGGATGATCTAGTCAACCTTATGAGTCTTGCCCCAACTTTCCTGGAGGCCGCAGGGGAACAACCTCCGGACAATATGGTGGACAGCATTTTACCGTTGCTCACCTCAGAGTCGGAAGTCAGATGCGATGATGAGCACGAATATGTAATTTTCGGGCGTGAACGCCATGTAGCATATGCAAGGTCAGGAGGTCTTCCTTACCCTTCCAGAGCTATACGGACCAGGGATTTTCTATATATACGAAACTTCGCACCCGATCGCTGGCCGATTGGTGACCCTAACGGAATGGAAGATCCCGCTTTGGTCGATGCGGAGGAAATTACCCGAATATTGAGCTCGGCTTCCAACAGGGCCGTGAGAAGTCCTTTCCCAGACATAGACGACGGTCCAACAAAACACTGGATGCTCGTTAACCGAGGTGTGGATGGGGTCCGCGCGAAGTTTGATTTGGCATTTGGTAAAAGGCCCTCGGAAGAGCTGTATGACCTTAGGGTTGATCCATACTATATGAGGAACATAGCGGGAGATCCTTCTTATTCAGAGACAAGGAATACACTGTCCGCGAAGCTTTTGGAGATCCTGGAAAATCACAACGATCCAAGGTTGACGGATGTGGATTGTAGATTTGAGGAATCTCCATTTGCTGGTCCGGTCGCCGCAGAATGGTATGAGATTCCCCATAACGATGTGATAAACAAGACTATTCCAATCCCGTACTAAGTTCTCGATCACCCTCGTAAAAAGCCTTTTGGCAGAACAGATTCTTAGGCGAGAAAGATCCACTGATGAAGAAAAATATGCCCTCTAATGAGAATGCGAGTGAGGGAGAGCCGAGATTCGGCCTCCCTCACTCGCAGGTTATGAACTGCGGACCCTCTGGAGTACAGTCCTTTATTCTTTGGCCCTGATTACCAGTATTCCCGTGGCTACGGTCACTATGGTCATGGCGACGTACGCTATCATCATAAAGTCGGACTGGTACACGCAAACTGACAACCCGGCGCCAATGAGGCCGATTAGGAACATGAGGCATCCCAGGACCATATGCAGGTTCTTCTGCGTATAGATGGCGAAGCCTATAACGGCCATCCCCAGAAAACGAGTGGCTTCACCGGCAGAACCGATGGCCCCGGCGGCGCCATAAAGTGCCTCCCCCACAGCCTGGTTTCCGCCGGAGGCGGCTTCCGCCATTCCAATGGTCAGCGCTGATTCTCCAATCACTACCGTCGCGCCTATAACGTAAACGAGCAGGCCCGCTCTCATGTAATGGGCTCCAGAACCGCCCGACATGGAGTGGTTCAGCCCGGCAAACCCGGCGGCCACTATTAGCATCCCCAGCGTGGCCACTGAAATTGCGGTTTTCATGATTCCGGCATTCTCCCCCGCTGCGGGGATCATTTCCGAGGCGTCACCCCAGTCTACGTTGCCGAGGGCCGGTAACATACTCATGAAGCCCGCCCACATAACGATGGGCCCTCCAATCAGTAACCATCCGGTTAACGTACGTGAACTCATCTGTCTTCTCCTTCTTGTTCCACTGTATCCCAACGAACTTTTACCATTGTCTGCAAAAATAAGGTCCTAATTAACGCTGATATACAGACATATATGCAAGAGAATATGAGGCATAAATTGGGGCAGTTAATTGCTTCAGTGTTCGTTATTTGGGAGTGCTACTGCCTAGCCTGAGGCATCTAGTTGATTACTGGTTCAGGGCGTAAACCTACTTCGCCTAAAGTACTGAGTTTCCAAGCATTTCCTGTGATACTTTCCCGGGTATACCCTTAAGAGGAGCTTCCTTTTAGTAAAGTCCCGGCCGTTTTAATAACAATGGCCTGATGATCCTCTTTTAATTGACGAAAATTCCGGAGAGCATTAATGAACAACAAAAATGAAGACCGGGTCCAGTGGGTTTATTCTTCGAAAAACAATTCCGAATTATCCCAAAGATACGATGAATGGGCCAAAGATTATGATAAAGATCTATCGGAAGTTTTCGGTTGGATTGCACCCAAGACAGCATCTGCCTACTTAGCAAAATATGTTCATCCAGATTCCATTGTCCTGGATGCAGGAGCAGGAACCGGACTAGTGGGTCTCGCACTGGCAGAACACGGGTTCCAGAACCTCACTGCGATGGATCTATCAGAAGGAATGCTCAGAGAAGCGCGGGATAAAAACGTCTATGGAAAATTAGACCAGATGGTCCTCGGGGAACCACTGAGCTATGCAACTGACTCTTTTGACGCTGTGATCAGTGTCGGAGTCATGACTCTCGGTCACGCGGGTCCCGACTCCTTCAAAGAACTACTGAGGATCACCAAACCTCAGGGATATATAGTTTTTACTATAAGAACAGACGTATATCTGAAAAACGGATTCAAAGAGAAACAGGAAGAAATGGAATCTAAAAAATTATGGGAAGTTGTAGATGTCAGTGAGGAATTCCACCCACTGCCTACAGGTGAACCTGACGTTTTACATCAAGTATGGGTATATCGAGTTCTAAATTATTAGCCGACTATTAGCTGTCACTTTTTCTCTCCTGCCCTATTAGCAAAGCGACAGATGGGCGAAGTTTGTGGAGTTTCTAGAAGGGCGGTGACGCCAAATCTACAGCTTGGTTGTGAAAAAATACATAGGGGATAGTGGCGACTGTAGTACAAAATAACCTTATTTATACATTCGGGCTTTGTCCATCTATTTCACCTTCTTCAGTTGGTCCCTGAATTTCCTTCCTAAATTACGTTACCTGGGCATAGAAGGTGATTCGTTTAACCAGCAAAGTACTCGTGCCCGCCTTCCAAATCTAATCAGGACAGGTGTGGAGGTATTCAAAGGATATTAGAGGCCCATCTTAGTCATCGTTGTCGAATTTGTAACTAACGCCAACAACTTGTAGAACATTGAGGTTAGTAGATTTGCTACGATGTCCTCTTAAG
>PAOO01000024.1 GCA_002708065.1 Chloroflexota bacterium | reverse complement strand
GTAATTGCACCTTTTGCTGGTGCCCTGTCNGACAGGTTTTCAAGAAAGAAATTGATNTTTATAAGCCAGATCGGTAATGCAGTACTTACNCTGACGCTAGGTATCCTAGATTTCACCGGCGCAGTAACTTTCTTTTACATTATGATAATAGGAGTTTTTAACGGCTCTTTAATGGCTGTAAATATGCCTAGCAGGCAGGTGATAATTTCTGACATCGTGCCGGACGACAAGTTNATGAACGCGATATCACTCAACAATTCGAGCATGAATCTAACAAGGGTAGCGGGCCCCGCACTAGCAGGGTTTTTGATTTTGCTCGTGGATACTGCGGGCGTTTTTTTTATGGTTTCCGCCATTTACGTATTCTCAGCCATTTCTATAGCGATGGTGAATTACTCTCCGGCAAGAAATGACGATGCTAAAAAGAGTGTCACAGCGGACATACGTGATGGGCTCACTTACGCATTCAGTGAGCCGACTTTACGTGCACTGTTCATAATGACCTTTATACCGGTACTTTTCGGCTTCTCTTACTATGCCCTAATTCCTGCGTGGGCAAGAGAGGCACTCAACATTCAATCTGACGGGCTTGGAATTTTGCTAATGATAATGGGTGTGGGGGCCACGGTCGGAACCATTGGCTTGGCGGCATTGGGAAATTTACGAAGACGGGGAATCGTCATGCTCTCCACTTCAGCTGCTTGGGGAATCGCTCTCGCTATTTTCTCCCAGATGTCGTCTTTTCCCCTCGCGGTTCCATTCCTTTTATTTATTGGCTTGACCAGTTCCGTGTATATGTCTATGAATATGACTATGATCCAGCTTAATTCTGATCAGAAAATGCGTGGNCGTGTAATGAGCATATCCATGATGACATTTGGAATGATGCCATTGAGCGCAGTACCATTCGGCACGATAGCACAGAAAATAGGAACCCCCGACGCACTCATGATAAGCGGAATCCTACTGGCAAGTTTTACGGTGTTATTTGCAATGTTCAACCGAACATTTAGAGAAATAAATTNAAACCGGATTTTAGGAGACTTGTATGGCAACAGAAAGTCAGAAAGGTATGGTTCAAACTGTCTTAGGCACAATCCAGCCAAGTGAACTAGGTCCAACCATGACTCATGAACATCTTCTAATTAACTTCGGGGTCATGTTTAATCCCCCTCCTGAAGCAACTACACAACGCCTCGCACACGAACCAGTCACCTTAGAGAACCTAGGCTGGATCCGTCAGTACTGCTACAGCAACCTCGACAACTTGCTCGTCCTCGATGAAGACACCGCCGTAAACGAGGCACTGCTTTACAGAAGGCATGGCGGAGGCACCATTGTAGATGCGACCACAATCGGAATCGGCAGAGATCCACTAGCACTAGCCCGGATATCTCGGGCTTCAGGAGTAAACGTGGTAATGGGTGCAGGTTATTATGTCGAGGCCGCTCAGCCAGATGAAGTTGCCGATATGTCAGAAGAGCATATCGCGAAACAAATCATTGCCGAGATTCAAACAGGGGTTGGAAACACCGGGATAAAAGCGGGGATTATAGGCGAAATAGGCTGTACTTGGCCCCTTACAAGGAATGAAGAAAAGGTGCTTAGGGCTTCGGCGCAGGCACAAGTAGAGACCGGTGCTGCGATCCTCATTCATCCCGGAAGAAACGAAGCAGCTCCATTGGAAATCTTACAAATACTTCAAAATAGTGGCGCAGACATGGACAGGGTTATCATGGGTCACTTAGACCGAACAGTTGCGTCTCTAGATATGTTAAGAGAAATCGCCTCTACGCAATGTGTACTGGAATGGGATCTTTTTGGAAACGAGGTTTCCTACTACCAGCCATCCGATTTTGACATGCCTAGTGATGCACAGCGAATGGATTTCATCAGAGCCATGATCGACGACGGCATCGGGGATCGTATCGTCATTGCCCACGACATCTGTACTAAGCACAGACTTGTCAGGTATGGCGGACATGGTTACGGATATATCCTAGAACATATAGTGCCCAGGATGAGAACACGCAACTTTTCAGAGAGTGAGATCCATTCCCTTGTGCAAGGCAACCCTGGCAGACTACTGACCATAACCTGATCGAAATTTCAGTATGAGACCTTTACTACCTCAACGTGATCTGTCTAGGATCAAACTAGTATGCCGAAGCCGGATCGTGTGCACACCTCGATCCGATTTCCTTCGGGATCATTCAAAAAAAAGACCCTTTGCCCATCGTTCCTCGTAGTAATGTCCGTAGTCTCAACATCCATGTCATGAACCGATTTCTGAGCAGCTTCTATGTCGTCTACCTCAAAGGCCCCGTGGTGGGATGGCACCGATGGTCCATCCGCAGTTTCAACAAGATGTACCATCGCCCCACTTGGTAACTGGAGCCATATGATGTGTTCCGAATCAACCTGCCTTGGAATCTGCTTCACACCAAGTACATCCTTCCAAAATTTTAAAGCCTTAACCTTGTCTCGCACATTGTATGTGACATGGTTCACCGCCTTTAACCGAACGTTGTCTGCTNTAAGAGCCATCGGAATCTCCTTCTGGTAATATGCTCGACTAGCAACTCGAACTACAATGAATTTTGAATTCGTAGCCGTTATCGGAAGCTAATATTAACAGCATGGAATATCCAGGCACTCAATCAACCCTATAGGGAGGAATCAGATGAGCAAGATTGAATCTAGACTGCAAGAATTAGGAATCACGTTGCCAGATTCACCGGCACCACTGGCAAATTATGTTCCTGTTGTAAGAACCGGCAACCTAATATACCTATCCGGTGTAGGTCCTATGGCAAAATCAGATGGGTCCGAATATAAGGGAAAACTGGGCGACAATCTTTCAGTAGACGAAGGATATGATGCTGCACGACTCACTGCAGTAAATTTGATAGCTCGACTTAAAGGATATTTAGGCGACCTCGACAGAGTTACTCAGATAGTCAAACTTCTCTCCATGGTGAATGCTACTCCAGACTTTACCGAACCTCCCGCTGTCTCTAACGGTTGTTCCGATTTGATGGTAGAGGTGTTTGGGGACAGGGGACGGCACGCCAGATCTGCTATCGGAGTAGCTACGCTCCCTGGTGGAATTCCGATCGAAATTGAGCTGATCGCGGAAATTTCTGACTAGGCCAACACCTGCATTCCATACCGGGATTTGAGTCGGCCCCCAGACACAAATCTTTTGGCATTCAAAACGGAAACATCGATCGTTTTCGAGTGCCCAGACGTCATGATTTCTCCCATGGCCTTTCCTACCATGGGAGATAACTTAAACCCGTGGCCACTAAATCCCACTGCGACATACAATCCCGAGATGCCCTCGATAGCATCGAGGACAGGGTGCCAGTCTGGGGTGGTAGTAAAGAGCCCTGACCATCCTCCTCTGAACAGGGACGTAGCGAGTCCAGGAACTCTCCTGACCATGTTTTCAAATGCCCGTTCTACAACCGGCATATCTACCCCCTGGTTAAACTTATCAGGGCCTATACTTTCCTCCTCACCCACACCGATCATGGTAAGACCCCCTACATCCGGACGTGCTGAAAGATCATGGATAACATCTCCTATACAAGGATGCTCTGGCACCAGATCGTCGGGCCTTCTTAGCAGAACAACTTGATGCCGAATTGTCTTAAGATGAAGATCTACTCCGACCGATTTAAGGAGAGGCCCAGACCACGGGCCAGCAGCTACGACAACCTTGTCTGTAGAGATTAGTCCCGCATCCGTTCTAACTCCAACGACGCGACTACCTTTAACATCAATGCTCCGAACCTCCATGGAGTCTTCAATGGAGCATCCTAATTCCCTCGACTTCCGCGCATATCCAGTTGTCACGGAATATGGATCGGCATAGCCTGACTGAGGTTCCCAAGAATAGACCTCATTTTCAAGAGTAGTGACCATAGGACAAATTTCAGATAGTTCCGATGCTGTAATTTCATCAGCGTCAATTCCTAATTCCTTTTGCATTGACAAATTTTCTCGCATCGCAGATGCATCTTCGTCACTAACTACAAGAAGGTAGCCTGTCCTCGTGTAACCAGAAGTTGAGCCTATTATTTCGTGGAAATCCTGAAACACCTTCAGGCTTTCCCAAGCCATCCTTGCCGTGACCTCGTTCGAATAATGCATTCGCAAAATAGCCTGCGACCTGCTTGTCGATCCAGAACCAAGCACATTTTTCTCTAATAAGAGTGTTTTATTTATCCCCATTTCAGCGAGGTTATACTGAATCGAACATCCCATGACTCCACCGCCAATAATTACGGCATCTGCGGTCTTCGACATTTTTTTCTCCAGAAGACTATCTTTGAACTAAACTGGAAGAATATGATAATAGCAACATGAACCTTCATTCAGCTTCCATAAAGAGGTTCGCCCTTATTGGCGGAGGCGAGTTCCGCCACTCTTGCTCAGAACTCGATCTCGCAATTTTATCAGTTTGCAACTCCGATTCGCCGAGAATAGCCGTTGTTCCAACGGCTGCGGCAAATGAAAGACCAGAACTGGCCGCGAATAATGGAATACAACATTTTACTGCTCTAGGGGCAACTGCATTCCCTATCTATGTGTTGACCCGAAAAGACGCCAATGATGACTCAATGGCTGCCCAAATAGATAATTCGGATGTTGTTTACCTAACCGGTGGCGATCCCAGTCACCTTGTCAACGTAATGACTGGTTCTCTCTTCCTAGAGACAATTCGTACCCATGCCGCAAGAGATCTGGTTCTCGCTGGTTCAAGCGCAGGTGCCATGGCCATGGGAAGCGAAATGCGCTATAGAAACGAGTCTAACGCCTTCGGAATAGTTTCCAATACGATAATTATTCCTCATCACGAAAACAGGAACCCGGAGGAGACATACGGTCAGGTTAAGGAATTAACTAAGAAGGGAATAACCATCTTCGGAATCGACACTAGTACCGGCATAGTGTCAGACAGCGTTACTCTATCTGTCCACGGAACCGGTCGTGTAGTTGCTTACAACTCGGAAGGCTGGAAGGAATGCTTACCTGGGCAGATTATCCCCGATTATCCTTGATTTTCCAAATCGATTTTCATGCCGTCATTTACAAGAGCGTCAACCTTTCTTCCACCGATTATATGCTCCTGTACGATAGTTTCCACATCATCAGGATTCGCGACGTACCAGGTACCTTCCCCATCCGACCCATACACTATCATCGTGCACTGATTCATATCGCAAAGCCTGTGTTGGCTAGTACATCCGGTACTGGACACATATACGCTGCTGCGTAGCTTGTGCTTTGAGATTGTCTGCATTACCTTGGCTTTGACTTCCGCACCCCCCTTATTGCCGCAGTGGGCACCGTCATCCCTGACTACGTCACAGACCATAATATGACCTTTGAACGTGGGCATAAATACTCTCCTCTTTCATCTGACTGTTATGCATCCTAATTGATTCTATCAGTGAATAGTCGTTCTTCGCGAGACCTATCAAACCTGGAAGAGACTGGGGAAGCCTACCGTGTTAATGTTGGCGAAAACTGCGAAGTGGAGTAGACAAAATGAACTCTAATCCTCCAAAAGAAGGAAGACTTGAAGGGAAAGTAGCACTAGTCACAGGGGCAAGTTCTGGAATAGGACAATCCTGTGTGGCTCGATTCATCGAAGAAGGTGCAAGAGTTGTAGCTTCTGATATTGCTACCAGTGACATGAGAGGTTATTCAAATGATTCTGTTGTTACATTTGAGGGGGATGTCACCTCAAATTCTGATTCAGAGGCTATGGTAGAAATGGCCCTATCTGCCTTCGGTGGTCTTCACATCGTTGTCAACAGCGCGGGGGTCAGCGGAAGAAACGCTTTACCCGAAACAGACGATCCTGAGAGTATTTGGGACAGGGTGGTAGAGGTAAACCTCAAGGGAACTTACCTAGTCTCTTGGCATTCTGTCCCCGTTATAAGAAGGTCGGGAGGAGGGTCGATAGTGAACTTGGCCTCTATCATGGGGCTTGTGGGCTACCCTCCGGGTCTGGGGGGAGGATTCAATGCATATCCNCCTTCCAAAGGTGGCGTGGTTTTGTTCACGAAAACACTTGCAAATGACCTTGCCAATAAAGGGATAAGGGTAAACTGCCTTTGTCCAGGGTACGTTGAGACATCTCTAACAGAATCGCTTACCAGTGATGCAGACACTAACGAATACCTTAAGAACCTTCACCCAATGGGAAGGCTGGGAAGACCCGAGGAAATCGCGAATGCCGCATTGTTTCTTGCATCTGACGAAGCATCTTTCATAACAGGTTCGTCTCTGGTTATTGACGGAGGGTATACGGCCCAGTGATGCCTATATCGATACACGAAATGTCCTCAGTCGACTACTGAACACTTCCTTGTGGATGGACTCCAGCGCGGACTGATTTGGCTCGCCTACTTCAAGAATCCTTTTCATGATTCTTTCGTCCATCATCTTTAGAAAACCACAGCGTTTGCGGAAACCGTTCAAGATATGCCTCTCCCCCCCAAGAAAGACGTGGTTTATACTGCTCTGTCTAGGTTCAAATATATCCCTGGCCACCTCACAGGTCTTATCGTAGAGTTCCCGAACCAGCCGCTCTCGGCTTCTTTCAAATCGACGCTGGGAGGACCCGCCTGCCTTGTGTCTGTTCTTGACGTATCTTCCCTCCGTTTTTGTTGCCAACAGAGTTTCTCCTTCGAGAACACCAACTGCGAATCTTCCGAGTCTCAAAAGAATTACTCCGACAGTTGGAGCATCATCAAATATATCTTCTAAAAGTAGCAAGTCTTGGTCTTCCAATATGGCATCCATAGGAACCGGTACTGGTGGTTCAACTACCTCCACTTCCTCTTCCCTTCTGAACAAGACGAGCCCGGTGTCTGAAGTACCCACGTGCTTAATAACCGCCTCTATTGCAGGGCCCGAGAGAACAGGAGTGGCAGATTTTCCTTGAAGGGATTCAGAGGTGATGTACACGGTTCGTTCGGTCCATGAGTCATCTTCTCTGGCACTAAGATGCCCAAAAAGCGCCGAACGGCTAAGACGTATATCTTTTGTCTGGGAGATCTCCATATCGTTCCCTCAATTTCAAGGTTGAAATAAGATGTGAAATCTAGCTGTTGGAAATATCGTCGTAACGAAGCTCCGCCTTTTCGATGATTTCTTCCACATCTTCACCCAATATGTACCGCTCGTCTGCCAATTGCTCAGCAGCCTGTTTGACCTGGGAAAGATAGTTCTCTTTTGAAACGTATAGGGATTCGATCGATGGGCGTGGATCACCTGTGAGTTTCTTTTCTTCTTCTGTATTTGGAAGTGGTAGTGTCCATCCTGCAAGCCCACCAGTAATTCCTATCAACAGATCCTCGTTACCGATCGATGAATGCCGGGGGTTCCAACCGGTGTTGGTAGTAACAGGGACTGAAACGTCAGGCAACCTGATTCCAGAAATCTCATTAAGAGTCTCGTCTATATCCGATACGAAGGCAGGGAACTGCTCTCTCCTTTCTGCCGGTAGTTTCACTGTTCTTCCGAGGTGTTGTTCGCCGCCATAGTCCAGCCTCATTGGATTTAACGCCCGGGGAGGCACACGGACATCTGATACCTGGTCAAACCTGAGCAGCAGTGATTGAGATTCCACGGCAGTGCTATCTGATAGCCTAGGGTGCTGACTTTGAGGTGCCTCCTTGCCACCTTTAATCCACTCGTCAAGATTATTGAGACAGGCTCTCAGCAAGGGTGAGTAATCGACGGCATTAAATGGAAGATGCCCTCTTACACCGTCACTCTCCCGCGTCACTTCTGGGGGATAAGATCCCTGGCCGTGTTGAGTTCCTGCAAAGTGATATCGGCGAACATTTTCATGTTCAAGAGCATCCCCTGGGCCTATTAAATTTGTATGAATTAGAGCTGCGTCACCCCTCCAGTACTCTCCTGAAGAGTTCGTGAACATTACTTTAGGAACTTGACCCTGATCGATCATAAGGTCGAGAAGCCCACTCTCGTTACCGGTTACAGGGTCTGTTTGAGGAAGATCGGTGAAAGGAAATAGTTCCGGAATAATGTAGCAAACGTCCTTCGACGGCTGGCCGAAGCGAAGGTTGAATTCTCCCCTCATTCCACCTCCTACATGAGCGATGATGCCATCCATGCCTTGCCTGCCGTCTTCATCTACATTCATCCCCGTATGTATGTATTGTCGTAGGAACCTACCACACTGGGAACTTCCGAATGAGATAGCATGATCGATCTCTCCTGCTGACGGATTACCGCCTGATCGAGGGCCATACTTTATGAAAGAGCAAATGTCTCTTACTGCTGCGAATCCCAATCCAACTAGCCGGCTGCCCTTGGCCGTGTAAACGAGTTGATAAATTCTTCCAGGTTCGAACCCTTCTTTCATATAAACATGACTTGGATCTGGCTCTACCTCCTCATCTTCAACTCGAATAATGGACCATTTCTCTCTAGAAATTTCCTTAAATTCTCCGTTGGGATGATCACCTACCATCAACCTTGCGTCATCTATTTCCTGGGCAGGATTCACCATGTGGTACCTGTCAGCCAATGGAAAAACATTGGTGTCTGAATTCGCTTGATATTGATTCAGTACTCGTCCGACAAGAGGTTTGCCACTTTCTGTAGCTTGAGGTACATCGAGCGATATAAGGCCTGGGATCGGGGGAACATCAGCCTGCCAACCGCAAAATACGACGGTGTAGCCGTGACGCATAAGGAACCCATTACCTGAGATCGCCTGAGACGCGAGGTTAGGTGCCCTCATACCTTTGTTGAAGCTCGAAAGAACAGTTTTATTGCCCCTGTTAACGACATCGAGAAACATGGTTCGCCTGCCCTTCTCAGGATCTACCGGACGAAGCATTGAAAAATCTGCGGAAAACTCAATGTTCCCCGAGGAATTCACAGGGCCTAACTCTATGTCTGTTATTCGAGTATTCGCATCATGCGAGGGATTTATTTCAAAATANGCTTTCCCCTCAAGATACGAGTAAGATCCAACTTCTCCGAATGTCCTACCTAACTCAAATGGCGCTCTATGTGTTATATCCAAACGTGTGACGGGCATAATTTTCCTCCAGATGAAAGCGCCGTGATTCTAACACCCGATCAGACAAATGGGCATATTGACTCTCCTCTCATGAGCAACCTAAACTCTTCCAAGAATCATTAAACTTTAATANGCCCTTTTAATTCCCAAATTATCATCTATTCTCAATCTCGGAGAGCCTTATGAAGATATCATTAGCAGCCGACCATAACGGCTTCGATTTAAAAAGAGAGATCTCAGATCAGTTGGAAAACGAGGGACATGAAGTAATTGACGTAGGTCCACACTCTCATGATCCTCTGGATGATTACCCTGATTATGCCAAGAAACTCGCTGATAGTGTCTCCCGTGGCGAATCCCTTAGGGGAATCATGATTTGTGGAAGCGGAGTTGGGGCATCCGTGGCCTCAAACAAGGTAAAAGGCATAAGAGCCGCTGTGTGTCACGATATTTACTCGGCCCATCAGGGNGTGGAACACGACGATATGAACGTCCTTTGCCTGGGATCGAGGATAGTGGGAAGCGAAGTCGCAAGGGAACTGGTTAAAGCGTTCATTACAGCGGAATATACGGGGGAGGAACGCCACCAACGGAGATTGGATAAAGTTCTCGATATGGAGAAAGATTTCAGCTAACCATCGAACTATTCCGGTTTGTTACCTGTAGTCTGCGCCAATTAAGCATGCGACGGGTTTACGGATATGCTCATCATCAAAAAAGGCTGAACTAATTCCANTAACGTCCTTTTCGGCTCTATGGGATAGGAGTTAATTTCACAAANATGTAGTATCTGATCGGTGAACCTAGCAGCAGAATCTTTCGTATTCCCATGAGTAGCCCATCCTTTATANCCGACCATAATCACAAGTAAAAACTCGATATAAATGCCAAACCCATTGCTAGGTCAACGCGCCTTAAACATGTCGGTTTTTAAGATCCTCAGTTTTAATACCATCTGCCAAGCTCCAGCGTCTTTCTCCGTTACCCTCCCCTTACAGTCGATGCTGTCAGCGAATCATCTTCTTGCACATAAAATTGGTTTCACCATNCGATAGCCAGATCAAGTGAGTGACCTCTTTTTCTTGATCTGATCAATAATGGGCATTGGAGCGTGCTTCAGTACAAGTTAGTTTCCATGTACAGATTAAAAAGCGCGATTCGGAATCGAAAGAGTCATACTTTTCACCTAGACAGTCTGTAGTCAAACTATCTACTCTTATCGCCAATACTCGGCATCATCCTCTGGTTGATATCCGATCTCAATCATCGAATTTTCAATATCCCAGAACCTCCATTTGTTGTTGGAAACGCCATAGTAAATGGCAAACTTAACCGCATCTGGACCTTCTATACAGCTTCTTATGAGTCGTGACAGGTCTCCATGAGTCAGCAATGTAGCGAACTGCCTAGGGCCGGAAGGCCTAGATTCCTTATTCAGAGTGCCTATTCTTATACATATTACGGATAGCCCGTATTCATCCGAATAGAAACGTCCGGCCGCCTCTCCAAAAGCCTTCCCGATACCATAAGGGCCATCAGGGCGAATCGGCATGTCCGTAGTGACCCGCTGAAACCGGCCGGCGCCGATCCCGTCATATTGCCCCCCAACTATCTTCACGTAGGGATTGTCGTTTTCATACATTCCCGTCGCATGGTTTGAACTGGCAAATATAACCCTCTTCACTCCTGCCAGTCTTGCGGCCTCAAGTGCGTTATAGGTACATCTCAGGTTGTTTTCATAAATAACTTCCCACGAGGCGAAGTTGCTTGGTTCACTTGCTAGATCTATTACAGTATCGACCCCTTCGTATGCGGGAAGGATGCTTTTGAGATCTGTAGAATCAGCAATTAGCGTTGGGACATCTTCACAATGCCTAAGGTCCAGACCCGTGATTTCATATTCTGATTTGAGTGATTTTCTTATTACAGACCCCACCAAACCCGTCACACCCGTTATAAGGATTTTTTTCTTAACCATCACCAAAACTCCTTCCAAGACAACTAAACATTTGAGAGCAATTCTATCGTTTGTTATCCAGTCTAAGAAGCCGAGATTTCTTAGACTGGGTTGTTTGCTGGGTGGAGGCATATATATAATGCCGAAACGCGCCGCAGTTCCATTCATACGACCCTACGGGAATTCTCCCACTGGGTGGTTCAGATTAGGTTCAGCGAATTTTCAAGAGGTACACCGAAATGGAAGCTTATTGTCTTAAGTGCAAAGGCCAGAAAGAAGTAAAAAACCCCACCGAAAAAATTCTGAAGAATGGTAGACCTGCCACCGGGGGTACCTGCGGTGAGTGCGGATCGAAGGTGTTCAGAATAGGCAAAGCTANTTAATAACACCAAATGGNATTGCAGNTGTAGGTCTGCTATTCGGGTCGATACGGAGGTTCCGATATGGCAGATGCGATGATGTCGGGAGAGAGAATTGAGGAGCTTAAACAGCAGGCATCAGAACATTTCTGGCCGCATGCTCGTCAAACAAATGACATGTTTGGAGATAATGGCCTAAAGCTCGTCAGCGAGGCAAGGGGCGTTTGGGTAGACGATGTGGAAGGCAACAGGTGGTTTGATACGCTTTCTGGCATGTGGCTTGTCAATATAGGCCATGGACGAAACGAGATAGCCGACGCTGTATACCAGCAAATGAAAGGAATATCTTATTCCCCTGGTGGAACGGTAACGCCCGTTACCGCCGAACTTGCCGGTAGAGTTGCTTCTCTGGCTCCGGATAAAGACTCTCGTGTGTACTTTGTTAGCGGGGGCTCAGAGGCAGTTGAAACGGCGCTCAAGATGGCCAAGAACTATCAGAAGAATATTGGTGAGCCAACCCGTTATAAGGTAGTCAGCCGGAAAGGTTCGTATCATGGAGCTACCCACGCTTGCATGAGCCTCGGCGGAGGAGGCATAGCGGCACCTGTAAATTACGGCCCTCTAATGCCTGGAAATATCCATATTGAACAACCTGACGCATATAGGGGTAGGTGCTGTAGTCAGTCTGGAGGTTGCACACTTGAATGTGCAAAAGATCTTGAGAGAGCTATCCTTCATGAAGGACCTTCTACTGTGGCGGCCTTTATCGGAGAACCCATTTCCGCTGCTTCAGGTATTCATATTCCACATCCAGAGTACTGGCCAACGATCCGGGAAATATGCGATAAGTACGGAGTGGTGCTTATTTGCGATGAGGTCATCAACGCTTTTGGTCGTACTGGAAAAATGTTCGCCACCGAACACTGGGATATACAACCAGATATAACAACTGTGGCAAAGGCACTAACCAGTGGTTACCTTCCTATCGGTGCGGCGATATCTAGTCAGAAAATTGCATCCGCGTTTCAAGGTGGAGATGAGGAGACTTTCCGGCATCTCATAACATTCGGGGGCAACCCCGCATCCTGCGCTGCAGCGATCGCTAACCTTGACATCATGGAGAGTGAAGGCATGGTGGACAATGCTGCTGAGATGGGGGATTACATGTATGAACGGCTTCAGACACTGTACGAGCATTCCATCGTAGGTGATGTACGCGGAGGATTGGGTCTGTTAAGCGCTGTTGAACTAGTTAAGGACCGTGATACAAAGGAGAAATTCCCTAAGGAGTCAGGACTCGCGGAAAAGGCGACCGCAATTCTGCAAGACCACAGNATCCTAGGACGAGCGGGCGATTCGATTCCCGTCGCTCCACCGCTCTGCATCACTAGCGATGAAGTAGATCATTTCGTAAACCAGATGGACTCTGCGATAACAAAAATTGAGTCAACTTTGTGACTCTTGGCCGAAACTAGTTCTACAGATGTTTGCATAGCAGGCGGCGGTATAGTTGGTCTTTGCTGTGCTTATTTNCTAGCCAAGTCTGGTGTTGATGTCACGATAATTGAAAGGGACTCCATAGGCAGTCATGCGTCAGGGTTTGCGTATGGCAGCCTGAGCCCGCTAGGCGAGGCAGGCCTTGCGGAAGACATCCTCCCCGAACTGGNCATCGCGAAAATGGGGATGGAGATCCATACAAGGTTCGCCAAGGAGTTACCTCTTGAGACAGGAGTGGACATACAACATCGATTCCGCCCCGCAATGGATCTCGCCTTCAATGCATTAGAGGAAGCGAAATGTAAATCTCAAGTGGAGTGGAGAAAGCGCGAGAAAGGCTTTCACGCNGAATGGATAGACGGTGACAGTGCAAGGAAGCTAGTTCCCTCCCTCTCCCCCAAAGTTATTGGTGCAGCTTATACCGAGGGAGTAGCGGATGTAGACCCATACCGGTTAGTTCTGGCACTTACCCAAGCATGTGAAGCAATGGGAGTCATCATCCAGCATGGTGACGTAAACGGATTGAATAAGGCAGATGGGCGGATCGCAAGGATAAAGACAACCCGGGGTGAACTATCTTGTAATACTTTAGTGATTGCTCTGGGCCCCTGGACGGGGAATGCTTCACGGTGGTTAGGATTGCCAATACCGATCCGGCCCTTAAAAGGCCAGATAGTACGACTTAATTCACCTCTGACACCAGTGCCCTGTTCAGTAGGCTGGGAAGGCAATTACGCCTGTACCAAACCAGACGGGTTACTATGGGCAGGAACCACTGAAGAAGACGCCGGATTTGATGAGTCACCTACCTCGGAGGGCCGTGACGAAATATTGATCTCTCTTCGGAAGATGATTCCACGTTTGGACGATGCCGAACTAGTACAGCAGACTGCATGCTTGAGACCCCTTTCCAAAGACGGCCGGATTATACTTGGCCGTATCCCTAAACGGGAGAATGTCCTCATAGCCACGGGTACGGGCCGAAAAGGGATACTTCTCGGCCCTGCTATGGGAAAGTTAGTGTCCGAATTAGTAACGGACGGCTATACAGAAACCAACATCGAACCTTTTCGCGTAAATCGGTTCTAAGATTGGGCTCAAGTCATTAAGCGAAACAGCAACATGTTCTGTCAGGTGAATCGACTATTGGCCTACTGCAGCGGTGAAAAATCAAATGGGAGCAATATTTTATTTTCTTGGGAAAGAGGCACCGCGCTGCTCTGAGGTGGCCAGACACCTGTTGCCCTTGTTTCCGCTCTAACCTTTGTCCTTTGTTCAAACGAATTGTATGCCCACATATGAACGAACCTGTTTAAGGCTCCGATATCGGAAAACCAACATCCGACAAGAGGAGAATGCTTTTCTCTTTCCTCTATCGCTCCGCTCCAGGCTTCAATTACCTTGGGAACATCACCCGGCCTGTAAGTGTATATCCTCATTTCATAAATGGGGCCTAAAGTTTTCGGTTCCAAAGGCTTCATGAATGGTGCCGGGATCATTATGTCACTCTGCATGTTGAGTATTATGTCATTATTGTCAGGAGGCCAGATCCCGTCTCCTACTGCCTGGCCCCTGATCTTTGCTCGTTGGTTTGTATCTTCATAAGGCCATATGTGAACAACCTGATTGAGAGGCCCAATTTCGGAGTACCAAAACCCTCCAAGCGGGGAATACTCAAGTCGTTTGTCGAGTTTCTGTTTGGTGTTGTCTCCAAATTGATCGGCGGTTCGTGGTTTTATGTCATAGGTCCTAATCTCGTGGATCATTTCTTACCCCCTCGTATTGGCTGTCAGCTAAATATTTGCAGCTGCCGAGATTACAGGCTAGCACGGATATACTTTCTAGTGTGACTTTCTGAAAATACTAATTGAATAAGGTGTGGATCAAATTCATGTTCCTTGTTGGCAACAACCAATAGCATATGATTATTAGACGTGATAGAACTGGACGAATATTAGCGGGACACTCGACTTCGGATGGACTAAATTGAAAATACTGGTAACCGGCGGAGCCGGATACATAGGCAGTACGGTTTGTTCAGCCCTTGAAGACGCAGGACATGAACCGATCGTTATCGATTCCCTGGTAACTGGGAATCGCGATTATGTCCGTGACAGAGCTTTCTATCACTCAGACATCGCCGATGAACAAACTCTGAAAACGGTGATGGACGACCACCCGGATATACAGGCTGTTATACACTGCGCCGCGCTCATCATAGTTCCCGAATCTGGTCAAAGGCCTTACGAGTATTATCGAGAAAACGTTTCAAAATCAATTGAACTGTTTCATTTCCTAACTGAAAACGGGTTAAATAGAATAGTATTCAGTTCCACTGCAGCTTTGTACAAGGGCGGCGATGGATCAATGGTTACGGAAAGTTCCACCCTAGAGCCGAATAGCCCGTACGCTAGAACAAAGTTATCAGTAGAGATGGCCCTCCAAGATTATTGCAACGCATACAACCTGCGGGCAATTTCTCTTCGGTATTTCAACCCTATAGGTGCTGATCCCAAAATGAGGTCTGGCCCCCATGGCGGAAATCCCACTCATATTCTCGGAANATTAATTTCTGTGTCGAACGGAGATGAGCCGATATTCCAAGTAACGGGAACCCGCTGGCCCACCCGTGATGGAACAGGGATCAGAGATTACATTCATGTATGGGATCTCGCGGAAGCTCATGTAAGAGCCGTGGAAAAGTTCGAAGCGGTCACATCGAATGAACGTCCATTCTTAGCTATAAATCTCGGGACAGGAAAGGGAGTGACCGTTCTTGAGTTTATTAGAGCATTTGAGGAGGTTTTAGGCGATGATATTCCTCAAATCGATAGCGATCCAAGGGCTGGGGATTCTGCGGGAGCCTATGCGAGTGGAGAATTAGCGAATGAACTACTAGGATGGGTTCCCAGAATGTCACTGGAGCAAGGCTTGGCAGATGCAATCAAATGGTCCCAGAAGTTACCCTGACATTATTCCATGACAGAATGAACTAAGTAATTCGGTTGACAGGAAAATAATAGGGTGTGAAAGTAGCCTAGTTAGAATCTCGATAAGACCCGATAATGGAGGATAAATCTTGGTAACTTTGGCGAATTTACTCGATGGTCATCAGCCAGATAAAGCATCGATAACCATTCCTAACGGACCGACTGTTTCCTACGGCGAATTCGGANGCGAGGTNGAACGCGTTGCAGGCCTTCTCGCGGCCTCGGGTCTAAAGAGAGGCAGGGCAGTNTCCATCGTTCTGGGTAACGGCCTAGATTTCATGGTGATATTCCTTGCTGTGACAAGGTCAGGCGCTATAGCTGCTCCGTTGAATGCAGCATACACTGTAGAGGAATTCAAATTCTATATGGAAGACGCTGACGCTCAGTTGGTAATCGTGTCAAAAGGGGCAGACGCTGCCCTTACCGCCGCCGCAGACCTATCCGTACCTTGCGCCGTGGCCGAACTGGATGAAAAAGGACATGTCACAATCGCTAAGAACGGGTCGGAACTGACAAAAGGTGTCGATGTCNCTCCGCCTTCACCAAATGATATTGCATTATTCCTCCACACCTCCGGTACAACTAGCAGACCTAAAGGGGTGCCTCTAACACATGCCAACCTCATGGCATCTCTCGGAAATATAGTAAGTACATATGAACTCAGTGAAGAAGATACTGCATTGGTCGTTATGCCACTATTTCACGTTCATGGTCTCATTGGAGTTTCTTTGTCGTCGCTACGCAGCGGTGGGACCATTGTTATCCCACCGCGTTTCAGTGCAAGTACCTTCTGGCAGGATCAATCCGACACAGATGCCACCTGGTATTCTGCTGTTCCGACAATCCATCAGATTCTCTTAATGCGGGCAGACGACGATGGAGCGCCAAAGAAATCATTCAGATTTATCAGGTCTTGTTCTGCCGCCTTGGCTCCCTCCGTGTTCTCTGATTTAGAAAACAGGTTTAACTCCCCGGTTCTCGAAGCCTATGGAATGACAGAGGCCTCTCATCAAATGTCTTCGAACCTCCTCCCGCCAGGNTCAAGGACACCAGGNACGGTTGGTGTTGGTACCGGAGTTGAAATAGGCATCATGAGCGAGACAGGCTCGCTGTTGGATACGGGCAAAAAAGGAGAGGTAGTTATAAAAGGANCAAACGTCACTCCTGGATACCACAACAATCCTGAAGCTAACTCAGAAGCGTTCACAAATGGTTGGTTCAGGACCGGCGANCAGGGAGAATTGTCTGATTCAATGGTTCTAACGCTTACAGGAAGGCTGAAAGAACTCATAAACAGGGGAGGAGAAAAAATTTCACCCCTCGAAGTAGACGCGGCCCTCATCAAACACCCCTCAATTGCAGAAGCAGTTTGCTTTGGGGTGTCNGATGAAAAATATGGTGAAATCGTTCAAGCAGCTGTCGTGCTTTCCGCTAACTCATCTGAAACAGAAATACAAGCTTTTTGCGGTAAGCAGCTAGCCGGTTTCAAGGTACCTGAAAGGGTTTATATCGTTGACGAACTTCCTCGAACAGCCACCGGAAAGATACAGCGACGACACATCGCGGCAAAATTTGCAGAATAAGCTAGGATACCAATTATGGCAAATGACCACCCCTTACTTGGAGTAAAGGCGCTAACTTTTGATGTTTTCGGAACGGTGGTGGACTGGCGGGGGAGTATTGCTCGAGAGATCAAGTCTGTGGGTATGTCAAAGGGCTTTATCCAAGATTGGGATTCCTTCGCCGACGAATGGCGGGCGGGATATGGCCCCTCGATGAACCGGGTACGTACCGGAGAACTAGAGTGGACGAACATTGACGCACTTCACAGGATCATCCTGGATAACTTGCTTGAAAACTTCTGTATCACTGGGTTGAATGAAGACGAAAAAGAGCATCTGAATAAAGCATGGCACAGATTAGATCCATGGCCCGACTCTGTAGAAGGGCTAACTCTGTTAAAAAATGACTACATGATTAGCAGCTTATCCAACGGAAACGTGGCTCTGTTAGTTAATATGGCAAAGTACGGTGGTCTGCCGTGGGACACAGTACTTTCAGCAGAATTGGTAAGGCACTATAAGCCAGATCGAGAAGCATACATGTCCACTTCGGAGTTTTTAGGGGTTCCTATCGATCAGGTTATGATGGTCGCCGCTCATAAAAATGACCTGAAGGCAGCCCGCAGCTTTGGTATGCGAACTGCTTACGTACCAAGACCGTTCGAACACGGTCCTAATACAGAAGTAGACAATAGTCCTGAGAATTATATTGACATCATGGCCAACAATTTCATAGATCTCTCAGAGAAATTAGCTGAGATCAGGAACGGGCTGCTCACCAAGAACTGATACAACACATGAGTTCCCACGATAATAATATTATGGTGATGCAATCGGGCGGTTGCACCGCCGTTATAAACCGAAGCCTCGCCGGAATTATCAGGGCAGCTGGTCGAGTCCTTCCGGAAAGTCGTGTTTATGGAGCCGCCCACGGTATGGAAGGACTCATATCTGGAAAAATACCGGATCTAACAGAAATATCTACCTCNAAATTGTCCTCTCTCGACACAGCTCCAGGAGCGGCCTTAGGTTCCACCCGGCGCAANCTACNAGATGAAGATGTAGCTCCGATACTCGCCACGTTAGACCAGCATGGTATCCACATACTCCACATAATAGGGGGTAATGATTCGGCAGAAACCGGTATGTCAATCAGCAATGAGGCGCGAATCATGGGTTACGATCTTAAAGTGGTCAACGTCCCTAAAACTATTGACAATGACCTCACCGAAACTGATCACTGCCCTGGATACGGATCGGCAGCGAGGTTCATCGCGCAAGCTACCCTCGGTGCAGGAAGAGATGCTGCAGCTATGGGCATTTCATCCCCAATAACAATCATAGAAATAATGGGAAGAGACGCCGGTTGGCTATCCGCCGCAGGGTCCATGTACAAACGAGATAGGTATGATCCTCCCCACTATATAGGGGTTCCGGAAATCACATTCTATGAAGATGTATTTCTGTTGCGTATGGAAGAGGCATATCGGGAAAATGGATATGCAATCGCTGTAGTAGCAGAAAATATAAAGGGCCCTGAAGGCGCTATCGGCGGGCAAACAGAACCTTGGTTTGTTGATGACTTCGGCCATCCTTATTACGATGGTCCAGCAAGGTATCTTGCCGAGAAAGTTAGCAGGCGACTCGGAGTGCGGTGCAGGCACGAGAAACCTGGAACCATTCAAAGGTCTTTCATGGACAGCGTCTCGCGAACAGATGCTATGGAGGCCCGCATGGTGGGAGAGGCCGCCATCAAAGCGGCTGCCGCAGGAGAAACTGATGTAATCGTTAGTCTGGTTAGGGGATCCAATTCACCATACAAGTGTGACGTGAACTTGGTACCTCTTGGCAAAGTCGCAGGAAATACTCGAACACTTCCTGAAAAGTACTTACCAGACGAATCTGGTAACACTTCCGGTGAATTTAAAGAATACCTAGAGCCACTGCTTGGCGAACCCCTTCAAATTCCCGAGCATCTATTACGTTGATTTTTTGTGATAGCAAGATTCATGGATCTGTTGACTGANTCTGAATNGCTCATGTAGGATTTTCATGTTAATAATTTAATATCGAATACTCTTATCAAGAGTGGCTGAGGGACTGGCCCTTAGACGCCCAGCAACCGACTTCATGTGCGGCCTCGATGGATTTCTGAAAATCACTGATGAAGAACGGTGCCAATTCCAGCGGAATATTTTGTCCGGTCGATGAGAGAAGGTGGATAATACTTGAAGCTTCTCTTTATAAGAGAAGTTTTTTTTTGGATTGATGATGTCGGGAACCAATCGTCGAATAGACCTTGCATTTATAGGAGGCTCCGGCCTCTACGCACTTGATGAACTCAAAGACAAAGAGTTTATTAGAATGGACACGCCGTTCGGCAATACCAGCGATGATATAGCGTTGGGAACACTGGGCAATATTGAAGTAGGATTTCTTCCCCGCCATGGCAGGGGCCATGTCCTACTTCCCTCGGAAGTGCCTTATGCCGCCAACATATACGCTTTAAAGGCGCTAGGGACTAAAGTTATAATTTCGATTTCGGCAGTCGGAAGTCTTAGGCAAGAAATCAAACCACTTCAGGTGGTCGTACCCGACCAACTCATAGACTGGACCAAATCCCGAAAGAATTCCTATTTCGGTGAGGGAATAGTCGCACATGTATCTTTTGCAGACCCTTTTTGTCCAATATCTAGACAGGTTATTGTCAAGGCATGCCGATCAACTGATGTGGCATACCATGACGGGGGAACATGCATTGTAATTGAAGGCCCACAATTCTCTACCAGATCGGAATCGTTGCTCTACCGGAATTGGGGAGCCGACATAATTGGGATGACCGCGCTGCCTGAAGCGAAGTTGGCCCGAGAAGCGGAGATCTGCTACTCCACTGTGGCAATGGTAACCGACTATGATTGTTGGCATGATGAGGAGGCAGCAGTCTCGGCTCACATGGTTGTAGACAACCTACGGAAAAATGTTGAAACCTCACAAGAACTGGTAAAACAAATCGCTGCAAATATACAAATCGCAGATTCAGAATGTAAATGCGGCACAGCTCTAGAAACTGCATTATTGTCCGAGAGATTAGAATCTAGTCCGGATTCATTGGAGAGGATCCATCTATTGCTCAGCAAATACATTTAGACGTAGAAGGAGAAATTTGATATGGCCAGACAAGTTGAAGGAGAACCATATTTCAGAATGAGCGTAGATGAAGCATCAGATCTTCACGACAATGAAGAATATGCATTCGTCGATGTNCGACGCCTTGACGAATATGTCGAAGGTCACGTTCAGGGAGCGATCTTTATAACCGTTGACGATATTCTCGCCCGAATTAATGAACTTCCCGAGGATAAGAAGCTGCTTTTTATCTGTGCTGCAGGAGTTCGAAGTGGTCTGGCCTGTGAAATGGCAGCTGCCATGGGATTTGAAGCAGACAAACTCTACAATGTCGAAGAAGGNACTCCAACATGGATTGAGAAAGGCTACCCCACTAGCAAAGGTACAGATCTTTAGTGAAATCGCTGCTCGTAGTCGGGTCGGTAGCCTACGATTCGGTAACCACTGGCTCAGGTTCGNGAAAAAACGCGTTGGGTGGGTCGGCTATGTATTTTTCAGTATCTTCTAGTTTTTTTTCCGAAGTCAGTATAGTTGCTGTTGTAGGCGAAGATTTTTCTTCAAATGATCGTGCTTTCCTCTCAGGGAGAGGGATCGATTTAACTGGCTTGGAAATAGCTGAGGGCAAAACTTTCCGCTGGGAAGGAGTTTATGATCCTACGAATGTCAATNACAGAGAGACGATTGATACACAGTTAAATGTATTCGGAGATTTCTCTCCAAAACTGGCGAATTCTCACCGAAAAAGTGATTTCNTGTTCCTAGCCAACATAGATCCCACTCTACAGCTGCAAGTGCTCAAACAGATGAATCCCAGACCAAAACTTGTGGCATTAGATACGATGAATTTTTGGATCGATGATCACCGGAACGAGCTCGCCACAACTATAGAGAATGTTGACGTGTTATTTATGGATGAGGAAGAAGTGAAATCATTTACGGGGGAAGAAAACGTAATGAGAGCCGCAAAAGCCGCAAGGGATATGGGTCCTAGAATACTCGTAGTTAAGAAAGGTGAGCACGGGGTTCTACTTTTTAACGAAGGGGATGTATTCGCTGCCCCAGCATTCCCTCTTGCTAACGTGATTGACCCTACCGGAGCAGGAGATTCATTTGCGGGGGGATTCATGGGATATTTAGCTAATACGGGAGATCTTTCCGCTGAAGGATTTCGACGGGCATCTATCATAGGCTCAGTGATGGGATCCTTCGCAGTAGAAGGATTCAGCGCAGAGAGATTTCAGTCTCTTAAGCATGAGGNGATTGATGAACGTTTCAGAGGAATTGCAGGTATAACGGCTTTCAAGCCACTAGATAANAACGAAAAACTGCCAAAACGATCCAGGGTTTAAATGTATATAGGAGATGAAATTGGTACAGAATAATTACGTTGGGGACGTCAGTGCTATCGAGCTAGCCCCTGAAGGAATCAGAAGAATCAACTGGGCTGAGAGGGAAATGCCTGTTCTNAGGCATATAAGGGAAAGATTCGCCANNGANCAACCTCTTAAAGGNATNNGAATCGCAGCGTGCCTGCATGTNACTNCNGAAACNGCAAANCTTGCGATCACTCTAANGGACGGGGGCGCTGATATCACCCTCTGTGCTAGCAACCCATTGAGCACCCAAGATGAGGTAGCAGCGGCGTTAATTTCAGAATACGGAATCCCAACATTCGCGATCAAAGGCGAAGACAGGGACACTTACTACAACCATCTCGTTTCTGCACTCGAGACAAGGCCTCACATGACTATGGACGATGGTGCAGATCTGGTTGCCATGTTGCACGGGGAATATAGCGACCTTGCAGAAAACATCATAGGTGGAACTGAGGAAACTACTACGGGCGTTATCCGGCTGAAAAGCCTAGCCAAAGAAGGTAAACT
>PAOO01000023.1 GCA_002708065.1 Chloroflexota bacterium | reverse complement strand
ATATCCGAGAGTCTTACTTCCTTCAGCGTAATATGGTCTCATATTTATATTCACAAAAGCCCAACGATGATTATCCGCGAGTTCACTACAAAACCTGTTTGCCTGATCGTATGTACCGTCTACTGCAACCATGGTAGGGCCATATACCGCAGCACCTAGAATTTTTCCCTGCTCAAGATATGCTGGGTAAAACACCATAGTTTTCATTCCAGCCTTGGCTCCATGTGCTGCTACGGAACCCATGAGGTTTCCAGTGGATACGCATGCCAGTACATCAAACTCAAATTCGAGAGCCTTTGTAGTTGTAACTGAAACAGGCCTGTCTTTAAAAGAAAAAGTGGGATTTACACTGTCGTTTTTTATGTAGAGGTGATTGAGTCCCAACTGATNACCCAGATTCTTAGCATGTATAAGAGGGGTGAATCCTGTGGATATGTCTACTGCCGACTCTTTTTCAACGGGGAGAAAATCGTGATATCTCCACATTGTGTNTGGACCGGACTCAATACTTTTTCGGCTAACTGTCTTTGATATAGCCTCGTAATCGTATGCCACCTCCAAAGGGCCGAAACAGAACTCACATGCATTTAATGGCTCTATGGGGTACTCGCTTTTACATTCGCGGCACCGCAGGCACTTTACATGTGTCAATGCTCTGCTCCTAAGGTAGATGGGTACTTTGTATCACAACTGGGAGAATCTAAGGATCCCGCTTTACAATAGGGAAAAATAGTAGCAATCAGCCGTTCGTAGTGTCAAGGAANCAAAGCATTCCTTCNCTAGCAGGTTAGACCAGGCTGGTTTCCCCTACAGGCCCCACAANAGATATATTCATNCGATCATATGTCATGTATTTTCGTGCGACTTTCGTTACGTCGGAAACAGTNACAGCTTCAATGTTANGCAATACNTCTTCTGGNCTTCTTATTTCTGAGCTGGACAATTCTTGTGATAAATTCCATCCTGAGACAAACTGGGTGTCTTCCAATCTAAGTTTAAGTCTGCCTGATACGAGCGATTTGACTTTGTTGAGTTCGCTTTCAGCTACGTCATATTTACAACGGTCTAGTTCGGAAACGATGACATCTATAGCTTCTTCATATTTGTTCTTGTGTAGCCCAGCAAAAACCTGTATTGAGCCAATATCATTAAAATGTAAAACNCCACTTCCAATATCATAAGCAAGTCCCCGTTTCTCTCTTATCTCATTGAAAAGGCGGCTGCTCATGCCTTCACCGAGGATTGTACATAGAAGGTCTACCGCGTACCTGTCTGGATCTNTTCTGCTCACTCCTGGAAACCCCATGGACATATGTATTTGTTCAGTATCACGATATTCNCTCCGAAACTGCCNCGACGATTGTGTTGAGACGATTTCAGGGATTTNTATTTTCTCNCCTGTACTCATCTTGGCTGAATATTGTTGTGCCGCATCTACGACTTGATCATGTTTTANCTGGCCAGCTACGCTNAGAACAATATTTGAACCTACATAGTGTGTTGACAGNAAATTCAAGATTTCTTCCCTGGATATGGAGNTGACAGTCTCCTTGGTCCCCGCAATATCTCTACCAAGGGCAGTACACGGCCACATGAGCTCATCTAAAATAGCTTCGGTTCTGGAGCTTGGATCGTCATTTACCCCATTCAACTCNTCGATGATCACATGTCGTTCAAGTTCAATAGATTTAGGGTTAAAAAGAGAATTTTGNAGCATGTCAAAGAGGAGTTTCAAACTTTGTTTTGTGNAATCGGACACTATTTTGCACCAATAGATGGTGGATTCATGTTCAGTAGCAGCATTCAATGTCCCACCCGTTTTCTCAATAGTTTCACTTATTTGAAGGGGATCGGGCATGTNTTTTGTACCTTTGAACAAAAGGTGCTCTATAAAATGCGCTACACCAGCAATATTGTCTTGTTCGTTTCTCGAACCAACTTGAACACCGAGACTAATAGAGGTAGATCGCGTATGGGGCATGAAATCAGTGANTATGCGGAGTCCATTTACAAGAGTGNTTTCTTGGATCATTANGGGAGTACGGTCAATGTTCGATATTCAGTTGTTAGGAACCATTCTGGCGGATCTCAATTCCGGCACGCTCTTCCTGTAGGCGANCTATGGAAATAGAGGAGTCGGCTCCCCAGCCTCTGTTTTGAGCCTCCACATACTTTTGTTGAACCAAGTTTGAAATTTCCATTGGAACTTTAAGNGCACGGCCCATATCTGTAGCTAGGCCCACGTCCTTCGCACCAAGATCGAGCTTGAATCCAGGTTTGAAGTTGCCTTCGAAAAGGGTGTTGGGGAAAGTATGCATTTGTCTGGTCTCTCCAGAACTCATTGAAATAGCTTCGTAGAGGGTCATAGGATCAACACCAGCTTTCACTCCAATACTGAAGGCTTCGGAAAGTACCACTCCGAGCGTCATTCCTATGAGATTGTTTACGATTTTACAGATTGCACCCGACCCTAAGTTCCCACAATAGATTACTTGATTACCCATTAAATCCAATACTGGTTTATATCGGTCATAAAGTAGTTGATCACCACCGACCATAATACAAAGCGTCCCCTTTTCAGCTCCTATTGTTCCTCCACTTACAGGCGCGTCTAACACAGTTATTCCTAGATCTAACGATGCATCGGAAATACGTTGAATAGTATCTGGGTCAGTTGTGCTTAAATCGAAAAAAGTTGTTCCCTCACTAGCACCTGACAATACACCGCCCTCTCCAAGAACTACATCTGCTACATCTTGAGGTCGAGGTAAAGACGTGAAAACCACTTCACTGTTTCGTGCCGCATCTGCAGGACTAGAAGCCCAATTTGCACCTTTATCAAGTAACTCCGCAGCTGCAGTCTTGTCGATGTCGTAAACGGTTAAATCGTTGCCACCGTCAAGGATATGGCGAGCCATATGGCGCCCCATCAAACCTATTCCAATGAATCCAACTCTCATAAATTATCTCCAGATTTTCTAAAACCGCAAGAGTTCATACAAGAGAATCTTATGTCGGTAACTGGATTCTCTGCAAATACAAAATAGTAGTCGATTTGGCTTTTTGCTATGTTCAGGTTTAAGGTTTGTTAAATGGTAGTAGATTTAATCTAACATATCAGCTATCTCAACTTATTTGATAGATGGAGTATCTTTAATCGGAAGGTTGATGAATATATTTCGAATCTTTTCGTACCCGTTTCGGGTTGTTGCAAATATAGCTCGGGTGATTATCGATGCCTGCCCACCTTATAGATATGTAGAGGGATTACTTGAGGGTAAGGAAGTTCTTCAAGATGAAAAGACCTTGGTCCTCTACCTTTCATCTGAAAGAATAGAGGTTGATCGGCATACGTTTGATATCCTGATGGTTGGAGAGAATTTGAGAGTTCGAGCTACTAGGGACAATAAAGCAATCAATATCGATAGGTTGATTCCCGGTCAAGGTCCCGTATAGTAAACGTTATAAGTATTCTGCCAAGACTTCTACTAAATGGCGGGAATCTTTTCTAGTTCCTTGCTGTATTTGCTGCCTGCAGGAAACGCCTTCAGAGATGATGATTACGTCTTCTTCCTCTTTTCTTATAGCTGGGAAAAGAGTGAGCTCTCCAATTTCCATAGAAATTTCATAATGCTCTTTGTAGAATCCAAATGACCCAGCCATTCCGCAACATCCTGATTTTATCTCGACTGATTCAAGTCCTGGAATTCTCCTGAGTACTTCCATTGCTGTGGAGGTACCAAGAAGGGATTTCTGATGACAGTGTCCGTGGAATAAAGCCCTTTTTCCATCTGGGGGGTTCGTGAATTTGACATCCCCATTGGTCTCAACCGCATACATGAAGAACTGTTCAATTAACATTGTATTCTCAGAAATCTTACGAGCCTTATCCGGCATGCTTGAAAGGTCCTCAAAATCCCCCACGAATCCTAGAACGCAACTGGGCTCGATACCTACCAGTTTAGCTCCATTTTCAATATACGGATAGATAGCGTTAATGTTGAAATCTACATTCGTTTTTGCTTCATCCATCATTCCGTTCGATAACATGGGTCTTCCACAGCAGCGTATTTCAGGGATCACTACTTCATATCCAAGTTTTTCTATCACCTCGACCGCGGCAATACCTAGTTCAGGGTGATTGTAATTTGTGGTTGTATCTGGGAAGAGCACGACTTGACCGTTGACCGCTTTGGTCGTCGAAGACCATTTTCTAGCTCTAAACCAGTGTTCAAAACTTTGTGACGTAAAATGAGGAAGGGATCTCCGTTTGTCTATTCCTATGATTGACTCCAAGACCTCTCTCGATAATGAGGTACTCATCATCCAGTTTGTGATCGGCGAGAAAAAGGACCCTAATTTGCTAAGAGAGGAAATTTTTCCGAAAAATCGATTCTTTAATTTGTAACCATTTGATTTGTGGTATTGGTTCANGAATTCATATTTGAGTTTTGCCATATCCACGTTGGAAGGACATTCAGCTTTGCACCCTTTGCATTCCANACAGAGATCCATTACCTCATAGAGACGTTGATCCTNTAAAGTTTCNGGAGGAAGGGCNCCTGACATTGCTGCCCTNANCGCNTTGGCTCTACCTCTTGTNGAGTGNTCCTCATCCCTGGTGACCATATAGGANGGACACATTGTTCCGCCATCTATTTTTCTACAGGCACCTTGGCCGTTACACATCTCGATCGCGTTCGCNAAACTACCCTCTTCATTAAANGAAAAACCGGTCTCTGTTTTAATAGTGCTATAGGTAGGGCCATATCGAAGATTATCAGTCATAGGAGGCGGGTCAACGATCTTGCCTGGATTCATAATCCCATCTGGGTCAAAGGCTTTTTTTACGTCCCGAAACGCTTGATATATCTGGCTACCAAACATTTTCTCGTTATAGCCGCTTCGGACCAATCCATCACCATGTTCACCGCTAAGTGAGCCGCCAAACTCGAGTACNAGGTCGCTAATCTCATCAGATATAGCGACCATGCGGTCGACACCTTGTTGGTTCTTAAGGTTAATAAGTGGCCGGATGTGCAAACAACCTACGCTTGCGTGCCCATAATACCCCGCTTCTGTACCGTGTTTTCTGACGATAGCATCAAAGCGNCTTACGAATTCAGGCAAAACTTCGGGAGACACAGCGGTATCTTCTACGAACGGTAGAGGTTTGGCCTCACCAGGTACATTCATCATGAGCCCAAGGCCCGCCTTTCGGACATCCCAAACTTTTTGCTGCTCTANGGGNTCAGTCATTCTTACCAGAGCGTATCCCCANCCCCCNCTATCTATTCTTTGCTGAAGTTGATCGAACTTGGCAGNTAATTCGGNTTGGGTATCTGCNGACAACTCTATTNCAAGNAGNGCNTCCGGTTGGCCTTCTATGAAATCNGTGATTCTGGAGTACGCCAAATTCGATTGAGCTTGGCGAATTATCATACTTCCAATTAGCTCTACGGCCGCCGGTTCGAGTTCTAGAACTGCTACGGTGGCTTCCATAGATTCTATTAGTTCCATGCAGTGAAGAACTGCTAAACCTTTCACTTTGGGGAGAGATACTAATTTTAATTTGGCTTCAGTAACAGTGANAAGGGTTCCCTCTGACCCGACTACGAATCTGGCCATATTAAAATTGCGGCCACCTACGAATTCGTCAAGATTGTATCCTGAGACCCGTCTTTGTATCTTGGGATATCTAGCCAGGACTTCGTCCCGGTTATTTTCACTGATGTCGAATAAATCTCGATAAATAGAACCTTCCAAACCTTCTATACGCATTTTTGATTCGAGAGAACTACCGGACAATTGCCCGAAAGACGCTGTATTGCCATTTGATAGGACAACATCTAATTCATAAACGTTGTCCACAGTTTTCCCCCACATTATCGAGTGAGCCCCGCAAGAATTATTTCCGAGTGCACCACCGACATTTCCTCTATTACTAGTGCTGGGGTCGGGGGCGAAGCACACTCCGTGAGGTGCAAGAGTAGCGTTCAGTTCATCCAGTATTATGCCTGGTTGGGTTCTNACCCAGCCTTCTTCGTTATTAATCTCCTTTACGTTCCTCATATAGCGAGAGAAATCTATGATGATTGATTCACCAACGGTTTGNCCTGCTAGGCTTGTACCGCCACCCCGAGGTAGAACTGAAACACCATAAGACCTTGCCGTTTCCAACACGGCGATAACATCATTTTGTGACTTGGGAAGAACGATTCCTACAGGATCTATCTTGTATATGCTGGCGTCTGTTGACCATAGAGCCCGAGACATCTTGTCAAAACGGACTTCACCTTCTACATGTTTTCTAAGTTCGTCTACAAGTTGATGTGTGTCCGCTTCGCTTACTACAACCGTCATGTTGCTCCGCCAAAGTAATACAGAAATCCTAATGAAANTTTAAGGGTCGCATAATAACAAAATTCGCTACTTGCTATCATGCGGAAAACCAGGTAAGTCGGATAAATCTNGNAAAGCAGCTGGTTTGAGATTTACATTTGTAGGTGGGCTTGCTGAGTTCACTGAAGCGAAGAAGCATACACGNAAACTTCTNGTGTCATACGAAACGTCGAAAATTAGGCATCTAAGTGGACGNTGCTCACGAAATGTTAAGAATCTTGAAGTTGCTGNTCCCCTTTGGTGTTTCTGCAGATGCTCGCTGACCAACCCTTTTACCAATGAATGCTTTGCCTAGAGGAGATGCGTCTGAGATCTTACCCTCTAGTGGATTTGCTTCTGAAGGACTCACAAGGGTGTATTTAAATTTCTTCTTTCTCTCTAGATTTTCTATCTGTATCGTGGTACCAATTCGCACTTTCTCTGTCCCTCGCCCACTGGCGTCTACGATTATCGCCGTCCTAAGCATAGAATCTATTTCTTTAATTCGGGATTCTTCCCTTCCCTGCTGCTCCCTAGCTGCTTCCAGAGGGGCGTTTTCTCTTACGTCACCATCAGAAGCGGCCGTGTGGATAGTTNCACTAATACGAACCCTGTTGGATTCAAGAGAGTCTTTTTCAGAGACTAGTTGTTCATAACCGTCTGGGGTCATCTCTTGTCCACTACCGTAAGCTGAACCATCCTCAATTTTAGATGAGGACGATATTTTTGATTTTCGGATCCGAAAGTGGGTGGCAAGATTGACTGTGGTTCGGTTCTCCTTAAATGCGAAGGTTAGGAATTTCCTAACAGCCTGCAATCCTTCAATCGCTTCAGTAGAGGACCCGTTTTTACAGGCCTCTTCCGCATAGGTGCCAATTTGAGAGGGAGTGATAGATGAAAAATCTGTTTCCCCCCTGAAGTGCTTGACAAACCGGTTGATTTCTCTCACTGCCGGCACCGTCTTGTCCTTATCCTTCAGACCTTCGGTATACGCTCCAACAGCAGTCAAGAGTTTCTTTGATTCGTCGGTTACCAAATTGAAGTCCCCCTATTAATTGAAGCTTTCCTGTAGATATGTTAGCAAACGGTAACTACTAACTGTCAACGATGCGTAGGCATCGCAGCAATCCAATCTTATACAAATCCGGTGATTTCTAGCACATTTGTAGTAATTCTGTAATTGAATCCTCAGTCCGAACTTATTATCCAACACTAACGAATTGGGTGACTAATTTCACTAAATCCATTTCATACGAATTACCTTCGATATACTTGTCCTTGAAGCATATATTAATTGGATATTCCTATATATNCGTATTTGATATAGCGGCTAAGGTTGGTTGGTGATAAATTACACAATGGATTTTATTAGGAGAGTTTTGTTCGAATATGAACACTTCAGAGTTTCTCAATATCACAACACTAATAGCTCCCGAGAGAACAGCTATTGTGTTTGATGGGAAAAGAATCACTTACGCTCGCTTNTCGGACCGTGTAAACCGTCTTTCAAACGGTCTTGCGGAAATGGGTGTCTCTGGAGGAGACCGTATTGCTATGATGCAGGTTAACTGCAACGAACATATAGAAGCCTATTTTGCTGCAGCTAAACTCGATGCAGTATATGTTCCGTTGAACTTCAGATCGAGTTCTGAAGAGATTCGATACATGTTAAGTGATGCCTCACCGAAGGCAATATTTGCTGGTAAACGTTATACAGAAACTATAGATGGGATCACCGAGGACATTGAAGGATTAGATATCCGTATCGTAATCGATGGGTACGCGGAAAAATGGCTTGAATACGAAAGCATCATAGAGACAGTTAATTCNGATGAACGATTTCCTCATGATGATGAAGATGCGTTGACCATGCTTATGTTTACAGCTGGAACTACCGGTGTTCCTAAAGGTGTGATGCTCAGCCACGATAGTTTTTCTTCTTACATATTGAGTAATGTTTCACCTGCAGATTTGGATATTGAGGAAAAAAATATTCTGACAGTTCCCCTGTATCACATAGCTGGNGTTCAAGCAGTTATGGCTGCCATATACGGTGGACGTACCCTTATAGTCCAACGCCAGTTTGAACCAGAGGAGTGGATGAACCTTGTTCAGACTGAAAGAGCCAACCGTGCCATGATGGTTCCCACTATGTTAAAAATGCTAATGGACCATCCTAAATTCGAAAGTCATGATCTGACCAGTCTGGAAGTAATAACCTATGGTGCCGCGCCTATGCCACTTGAGGTGATTAAGAGAGCGATAGAAAAGCTTCCGGGAACTTATTTCATCAATGCATTTGGACAAACCGAAACCGCCGCTACAATCACCATGCTTCCACCAGAAGATCACATACTTGAAGGCACGGAGGAAGAGATTGAAAAGAAGTTAAATCGACTAACCTCTATTGGCAAACCTCTAGAAGATGTGGAAGTCAAGATAGTTGATGAGAATGGTGACGACGTAACCTCTGGGGAAAATGGGGAGATTGTGGCGAGAGGTTCCCGCCTGATGAAAGGGTATTGGAATCAGGAGGAAGCAACAGCTGAGGCACTTCGAGGGGGCTGGCTTTACACGGGCGACTTAGGATACTTTGATGAAGATGGATATATTTTCCTCTCAGGAAGGGCGAAAGANTTTATCAAAAGAGGAGGAGAGATGGTCTCTCCGGAAGAGGTAGAACAGGTCCTACATTCTCATCCGTCGATAGACGAAGCGGCGATTATAGGTGTTCCAGATTTAGATTGGGGAGAGAGAATAAGAGCAATAGTCGTAGCAAAGTCAGGCCACATAATTGATGAGGGAGATGTTATTGAATATTGCCGAGAGCGTCTTTCCAGTTTTAAGAAACCGGAGTCAGTCGTAGTAGTTAGGGAACTGCCAAGAAACCCAATGGGTAAAGTATTAAAGAGGGTGTTGCGTGAACAGCATAGCCAGCCTATATAAGAGTGATAAAGGCTGATAAACGAGGAAAGGACCGGCAAGAATGAAAATTACAAACGTTGAAACGTTTATTGTAGACGCTGGATGGAGACCTTGGAGCTTCGTTAAAGTTGAAACGGATGAAGGAATTACCGGATGGGGTGAATGCAGTGACGGACGTTCTCCCAGAGGTGTCTCGGGGACTATTGAAGATCTAAAGCCCGTTCTCATTGGTCAGGATCCGCGAGAGTTTGAGACTAGGTTTTGGGATATGCTTCGCGCCACCAGGCAAAGCCCCGGAGGCATAGCAGCAAAAGCTCTTGCTGGCCTGGANTGCGCCTTTATCGATATCAAAGCCAAGAGTTTAGGAATCTCAGTANCAGAGCTTTTTGGCGGTCCTACAAGAGATAGAGTAAGGGTCTATTGGTCTCATTGTGGCAGCTCTCGTGTTCGTAATCACGAATTAATTGGTGTTCCTCCTCTTCTTGAATGGGATGATATTACTGCTCTGGGTCAAGAGGTTGTAAGCCGAGGATTCACGGCCTTGAAAACTAATATTATCGGACCAGGTGATCCGCCAATGCATTTTGGCGGNGGGTTTGGAGGNGGTCGAGGCAGTACAGATCAGGTTGTTACGAAAGGGGTTTTAAGACATATCGAGAAACTAATCGGAACTTTTCGGGATGCGGTCGGACCCGACGTGGACATCAATCTTGACTTAAACTTCCACTTTAAAACGGAGGCTTGTTTGCGCATAGCAAAGGTTCTCGAGCAGTTCGACATGCTCTGGCTTGAAATAGATATGTATCAACCCGAGAGCCTGAGGCAAATTAAGGATTCTACTACGACTAGGATATGTACTGGGGAGAACCTTTTTTACATGAGGGACTACTTGCCCTATTTCCAACAGCATGCGGCAGATATGTTTATGGTAGATGTTCCCTGGAATGGTTTTAGCCAGTCGAAAAAAATAGGGGACTTAGCCGAGGTATTTCAACATAACGTCGCTCCTCATAACTATTACAGCCATCTTTCATCATTTATCAGCGCGGCTCTTTGTGCTTGCTTGCCTAATGTACGAATTATGGAGATAGATATCGACGACGTCCCATGGAAGGACGATTTAACTACCGCTCAACCTGAAATAATAGATGGTTATATGACTGTACCATCATCACCTGGTTGGGGTGCTGACATAAACGAAGAAGTTGCCCGGGCTCATCCTTGGGAAGGTGCGAAAGTTGGATACGGTCCTGGGGCTACACCTGATGACCTACTTTTCGGACTTCCCAGTTATTGATATTTAAACTTTTTCCGGTGGTTTTTCACCCAAGCAAAAGGCGGAGATCAACTTCGATACAGCGTCGGGTCGTTCCATGTACATGTTGTGTCCAGTATCGTTAATGACTGAGAAAGAAAAATGATTCCTTTTTACCGAAATTTCAGATGCCTTTGAGAAGGTATTCTTTCTCTGCGAACTGGATATGAATAAAGTGGGACACGCTAGGAACTCCAACACTGGTAACAGATCTAGATAATCATTCTTACGTTCTTTCCATGAGACGGTTGGGCTAGCCCATTTCATATCCAATCTGCCTTCTTCATTGAAGTAAGTTTCGTGATTGACTACGTCGTCTATGACCTCTGGAGACCATTTTTTTGTAATTTCATGATTGGCTAAAATTTCAGCTAATTCCTTACGGGTTGTCCAGGTCGTTCTTGGATGTGAATCTCGNTTTGAGACCATCCTCTGAAACGCTTCGTCTACCACTAACATGGGTTCCATTAAAACGAGTCTTTTAAATTGATTCGGATGGTCTTTTGCTTGAAGAGAAAGTGCCACGGCACCCGATGAATGGGCAACAGCAGTCACTTTCTCAAGACCCGCTATTCGCAGAAATTGCCCAATGTTTTCGGCCTTATCTTTGAACCTGTAACCTGATTCTAGCCAGTCACTTTCCCCGTGACCCAATAGGTCGAGAGATACGACCCGGAAGTTGTTAGATAGCCTGCGGGATATTGCATCGAAACTTCTACTTGTTCTCATATCACCGTGAATTAGAAGTATAGTTTCTTCACTCCGCCCCCAATCCATAAAGTGGAATCTNCGCCCTTCTATCTCCAGNGACCTACTCTTTCCAATCATCAGTTGANTGCCCTANTGTTCAAAANATATGTAATTAAACTGGGCCGTGATCCCTAGAGGATCACGGCCCAGTTTAATTACCATTATTTATAGAGGATCAGCCTCCTGAAATGGCAGGGAGGAAGTGGACCTCGCTGTCCTCCCTGACCTTTTCTAGCATACCTAGTGGAGTTATTTCTCCGTCTATTGCAACAGATATGTTCGGCTTTACGCGACCATCCTCTACTAAGCGGTCTTTGAATCCCGGATAAACAGCGTCNAAATTATCAATTACTTGCCTGANATTATTTCCTTGTACGTNNACCCGTTGCTCTCCACTGGAGAGCTCCTGCATAAGTGATGGTATGAATACAAGTGCCAAGACCTATACTTACTCCGCAGCCAATATCGCCCCAGGACTCATTGGCAGTTCAGTCATTCGCTTTCCCGTTGCGTCATAGACCGCGTTTGCAAGTGTTGGAGTTGGAGGGACTATGTTTGCTTCTCCAACTCCTCGTACCCCAAAAGGATGTCCTGGATTGGCGACTTCGACGATGACAGTGTCAATCATTGGTAGATCAAGCGCTGTCGGCATCCTGTAATCTAATAAACTAGAATTGTTCATGTTACCGTCGTCACCCATAAAGTACTCTTCATTGAGTGCCCAGCCTATTCCCTGGACGCTTCCTCCCTGCATTTGTCCTTCCACATAGCTGGGATGAATAGCTTTACCGGCGTCCTGCACACAAGTGAATCTCTCTACTGTGACTTTACCGGTGTCGGAATCCACGGATACATCCGCGATATTACCAGCAAATGAGCCTCCGACACCTCCCGGATTAACTGAAGCGCTACCGGAAATTCCGCCGCCACTGCTACCGAGTTGGGAAGCGAGCTCCTTGAAAGTCATTCTGAGTTCGGAATCTGCGGTGGAGCTAATTACTCCATCTTCCATTTGGAGCCCGTCGACATCTACATCCCATATACTCGCAGCTCGCTCAAGGCATTGCTGCTTCACGTCTTGTGCAGCTTCATAGGCGGCCCATCCGGTCGCAAATGTGGTCCTACTGCCGCCTGTTACGGCAGTAAATCCTACTGTGTCAGTGTCCACCACTGATGGACGTACGTCTTCTGCCGGTATCCCTAACACTTCTGCAGCTTGCATTGCTATAGATGTTCTTGAGCCTCCAATGTCTGTGGAACCTTCTGTTAAGTTGACAGTGCCGTCTGAATTCACTGCTATATTGCATGCCGAGTCAAAACCAATATTGAACCAGAATCCTATTGCGACACCTCGACCTTGACCTTCTTGCTTCTTTGACTGGTAGTGAGGATGGTCCCTCATAGCCTCAAGGACCTCTTTCGCTCCTATCCTCCTGAAGGTCGGCCCATCTGGTCTTCTCGTACCCTCGACCGCGACATTCTTGAGCCTGAACTCTATTGGATCCATTTGAAGCTCTTCAGCCAATTCATTGATCACTTGCTCTGCGCCAAAGGCTGCGTTTGGAGCTCCGGGAGCCCTATAGGCTGCCGTTTTTGGTTTATTAACTACCACGTCGTAACCGTCTATAAGCGCATTATCCATGTCATAGGTCGAAAAAACGCATTGCGCGGCGGCTCCAACCGGGGATCCGGGATAGGCACCTGCTTCCATAGCCAACCACGCATGGGCGGCAGTGATGGTGCCATCTTTTCTTGCGCCGATCTTTATCTTCATATAAGACCCTGGAGTCGGTCCAGAACCCTCAAATGTTTCCTTGCGACTCATTACTATCTTCACCGGCGCGCCAGTCTTTTTTGAAAGAAGCGCCGCCACCGGTTCTACATAAATGGGAATTTTGCCTCCGAAACCACCGCCGATTTCCATTGGTGTTACCCGAACCATCGAAACAGGTAAATCGAGGAGTTCTGCGAGGCTGTCCCTTACGACGAATGACCCTTGGGTACTGCACCAAACATGCAGGCGTCCGTCAGCACTCCAGAAAGCTGTCCCATTATGGGGCTCGATGTATCCTTGGTGAACTGTTGTCGTGTTGAATTCTCTCTCTTTTACGATATCTGCTTCGGCGAAACCTTTTTCCACATCGCCTTTCACATGTTGGAAATGGCTTGCTACGTTGCTTACCACTCCTGTGTCCTCTCCTAGTTCCTGAGTGGTGAGAGAGTTGTGAAGGATCGATGCGTTGTCAGCCATAGCTTCCTGTGTCGTAAGAACGACCGGAAGCACCTCATACTCGACCTCTATAAGTTTCAATGCTTCTTCTGCAATATGGGGATTTACAGCGGCGACGCCAGCAATAGCATGGCCGCCATAAAGCGCCTTGTCACTCGCGAGAATATTGTCCCTGAGCCACTTTAACTTTGTCTCATCTTCACCAAGTTCTATTGTTTTATCTGCAACTTGCGGNAAGTCTGAAGATGTTACAACAGCTTTAACCCCCTCTAGGNTTTCAGCCTTGCTCGTGTTGATAGATTTAATTACAGCATGAGCGTGTGGGCTTCTAAGAATTTTCCCATGTAGCAGTCCTGAGGCATCGTAATCTGCACCGTACAGAGCCCTTCCTGTTACCTTGTCGGTTCCGTCATGTCTGACTGGTCTCGTCCCGACCACTTTGAAATCCGTATTTGTTGCTAGAACTACATTGCTCTCGTTATCGATAGTTGTCATATTTCTTTAGGCCTCCTGCAATCTCTTGGCAGCGTCTTGTACAGCTCTAACGATCTTGTCGTATCCGGTACACCGGCAGAGGTTGTTAGCCAACCAGAATCTAATTTCATGTTCTGTTGGGTCAGGGTTTTGCTCCAGCAAAGCTTTTGAAGAGACAATGAAGCCCGGAGTGCATATACCGCACTGAAGTGCAGCGTTCTCCAGGAAAGCCAGCTGAATGGGGTGCAGGTTGCTACCATCCGCTACCCCTTCAATCGTCTCTATGTTAGCGCCTTCTGCCTCTACTCCCAGGACAAGACAGGCGGTTACGATTCTTCCATCCATATTTACTGTGCAGGCACCACAGTTCCCATCATTGCAACCTTCTTTTGTGCCAGTAAGCCCGATTTCGTCTCTAAGGCACTCCAGTAGGCTCTGGCGGGGTTCGCACAAGAATTCAACTTGTTCCCCATTAATTGTAGTTTGTACGTAGGTTTTCCCTGGCATCTATTTAACTCCCCTGTGCTCGTTCGACTGCTGTATTCAAAGCGCGGCGCGTGAGTACTTCACATAAGTGCTTACGGTACTCCGCTGTGCCTCTCATATCAGAAATAGGTTTCGATGCTTCTTTTGCTAGATTTGCAGCGTCTTGTATCGCCTCTTCACCAACTGGCTTCCCAACTAGTGTATCTCCGGCTTCTTTCACGAATAAAGGTGTAGGAGCGACGGAGGCAAGGCAAACTCTACCGGATGTGAATTTCCCACCTGCAACTGTTACCGACACTCCGGCTCCTGCCACTGCAATATCCATCTCATTTCTTGGAATGAACCTAATGTAGTTGGCGCCGAAGTCTTGTCCGTTACTTGGGAGATTAATTGAAACCAGTAATTCGTCACTCCCAATGCTAGTTTGCCCTGGGCCAGTGCAAACCTCCTCTACTGGAAGTTGTCTTGTGCCATTTGGACCTGCAATCGTAGCGACTGCCCGATGAGCTATCAAATTCGGAATTGCATCGCCGCTTGGGGCCGCATTGCATAAGTTTCCACCAAAGGATGCTCTGCCTTGAATCTGAGTTCCCCCGATTAGAGTTGCAGAATCCAGAATCGCAGGATAATGCTTCTTAACGTCTTCATCATTGTAAATCTTGTAACATTCAACGGCCGCACCTATGGTCAGGCCTTTGTCTGAATCGTAGCTAAGTTCATTGAGTTCCGGTATGCTTTTAACATCAACTACGACGTCAGGGTTCACCCGAGGATGTCCCACTCGAAGCATTACTATCAGGTCTGTTCCGCCAGCCATTGCACGGGCATTACCGGATGATCCCGAAAGCAATTTCACAGCCTCGTCAATAGATTTAGGTTTTTCAAAATCGATCCACTTCAAAACTCTTCCTCCTTAGTACTCATTACTGCCGCGCATTTAGTTGTATACAAATTGCGCCAATTTTATTGTTGTCTTCGATAATATCATCCAACCCACGGCCGTTTGCTTGGCCTTCCGCCAATGGTGATATTTGGGCCGTTATGCGCGGATCAGTCTAACATAAGGGTTTAAGGCGGACAATGATGGGCCTATGAAGGATTTCAGGCATGGATTTGAGACAAAAGCCAATATTCTTTCCGATAGTTTTGAGAAAGTATGTGACACTTTTCATTCAACCTGTGACTTCACTCACAGCTAAATTATCGAGAATGTGTTTCAAATATTCACCAGTATGCGATTCCTTCATACCAGAGACCTGTTCAGGAGTTCCTACACAGACTATTTCGCCACCTTTGTCCCCAGCTCCAGGTCCCAGGTCAATTAGCCAGTCGGCATTCTTGATTAGATCCAGGTGATGTTCGATCAGCACGACAGAGTTTCCTGAATCTACTAGCCGATGCATCACTTTCAGCAAATTAGAACAGTCTTCGAAGGAGAGCCCTGTGGTTGGTTCATCGAGTATGTAAAGAGTCTGCCCAGTCGCTCTTTTCGATAGTTCCGTTGCTAGTTTTACTCGCTGGGCTTCACCGCCGCTTAGCTGAGTGGCAGGTTGCCCCAACCTTACATATCCGAGGCCTACGTCTTGTAACGTCTGTAGCTTGTTTTTCACTCGAGGTATATTTGAGAAAAGTTCCAGAGCCTCCGTCACAGTCATCGAAAGCACATCGGCTATGCTTTCACCTCTATATAGTATCTCTAAGGCCTCTCTGTTGTACCTGCCGCCCACACATTCTTCGCATGGTACCGTCACATCAGGAAGAAACTGCATTTCAATATTGATGTGGCCGTCTCCAGAGCATGCCTCGCATCTTCCTCCTTTGACATTAAATGAGAACCTTCCAGGCTTGTATCCCCTGCTTCTTGCTTCCGGTACCTGGGCAAACAATTCCCTAATCGGTGTAAACGTACCAGTGTATGTAGCGGGATTACTTCTTGGGGTCCGACCGATAGGCGATTGGTCGATATTAACTACTTTGTCGATATGCTCCAGCCCATCAATCGAATCAAACGCTCCCGGGCGATCCTTAGCCCTGTAAAAATGTTGGGCCAATCGCTTATAGAGGATCTCATTTATTAAGGTGCTCTTTCCTGATCCAGACACACCAGTGACACAAACTAAAACACCCAGTGGAATGTGGGCATCTATACCTTTCAGGTTGTTTTGCTTCGCACCTCGAATTATGAGGGAATTACCATTTGTTGTACGTCGAGTGCGAGGAATGCTTATTTTCTTTCTTCCTGATAGGTATTGACCAGTCAGAGACGCCACACTGGACATTATTTTTCGCGGCGTTCCAGCTGCTACGATTTCTCCTCCATGTTCCCCTGCTCCTGGACCAAGGTCTACGATGTGATCTGCTGCGCGCATGATCGCCTCGTCGTGTTCAACGATGAGGACAGTATTCCCCACATCTCGAAGCCCTTTGAGCGTGTTTATAAGTCGGTCATCATCAGCTGGATGAAGACCGATTGAAGGCTCATCACATACGTAAAGAACACCCATCAGTCCTGACCCAATTTGAGTGGCTAACCTGATCCTTTGTGCTTCTCCTCCGCTCAGAGTAGATGCGGTTCGACTGAGAGTTAGATAATCTAAGCCGATATTGAGTAGGAATTTTAATCTCGCATCTATTTCCTTCAATATTTGTGATGCAATCACCGAATCTCTAGACGATAGAACGCTACCTCTTTCCAAATGTTTAATCCATGTATGACAGACTTGCACCGATTTATTGGTGATGTCCATGATGGTTTCATCTGCCACCGTCACGGCAAGAGATTCTGGCTTTAAACGCTGGCCGTTGCACTCCTGGCAGGGTAACGATGTCATATATCTCTCGATGTCTGTGCGTACGCTGTCAGATTCAGTTTCGGTGTAGCGCCTCTCCAGGTTATTAATTACGCCTTCGAATCTAGTATTCCACCTGTAGCGCCTGCCGCGCCTGGTTTTGTGGGTAATCTGTATGCGCTTTCCTTGAGTCCCGAACAGCACCAGTTTAAGATCTTTCTTCTTCATCTTAAGAATTGGGTCAGATGGATCGAATCCAGCTGAGTCTGCTAACGACCGCAACTGGCTCATATACCAAGGTGACATAGAGCCAGATCTGGACCAAGCTTCGATTCCGCCGTCAATTATCGACTTGGATTGGTCTGGAATAACTAAGTCAGGATCGACAACCATTTTGAACCCAAGACCTGTGCAAGTAGAGCAGGCCCCATGTGGATTGTTGAAGCTGAAAGTTCGAGGTTCGAGCTCTCCGAAGCTTACATTGCAATGAACACACGCAAATGCTTCGGAGTAAATCTGCTCTTCTCCGCCTTGTACACCTACTAGAACTACACCTTCCGCTTGCGAAAGAGCGGCCTCTGTGGAATCGGTCACTCTAACTTTGTCTACAGAAGGGCTCACCACGAGCCGATCTACTACTACATCAATGTTGTGCCACTTCTGCTTATCTAGGTTGAATTCATTCGAGAGATCCCTTACATTTCCGTTGATTCTCACTCTTACAAAGCCCGCTTTTCTAGCGGCTTCGAACACCTCGCGATGTTCGCCTTTTCTCCGACGCACCACTGGGGCAAGAATTTGAATTCGGGTATTCTCAGGTAGAGATAGTATCGAATCTACGATTTGTTGCACTGTTTGTTTCTGAACTAATCGACCACATTTATAGCAGTGAGGAGTTCCTACTCTTGCATACAGAAGCCTCAAATAGTCGTAAATCTCTGTAACTGTACCAACGGTTGACCGAGGATTGTGGGAGACGCCCTTTTGATCGATTGATATTGCAGGTGATAGGCCGTCTATGTAATCTACGTCTGGCTTGTGCATTCTCCCTAGGAATTGGCGAGCGTAGGAGGACAGAGACTCTACGTACCGACGTTGACCTTCGGCGTAAATGGTGTCGAATGCAAGGGAACTTTTTCCAGAACCGGAAACTCCGGTAATGACAACCAGCTTGTTTCGGGGAATCGTCACATCAACATTTTTTAGGTTGTGCTCTCGAGCACCCTTCACGACGATGTTTCTTGCTGGTTTACTAGATGCCATGCGCTTTTTTCCCTATATACACATACTTATTCCAAATTCTAGCATCGCTAGTCACAATATTTATGATAATTAGCCTTAAGAATTCTTTCATTGACCCCATGGTTTTGTGCGCATAAAATCCAGCAGGCTATCTTTGAATCAGGGCGACCAACCTACACAGCCACTCAAGTCAAATTGGATCTAACAAGTTGTTGAAAGTATGACCGAATTATTTTGTTATGAAAACAGCTATATGAAATACTGTGATTCTACAGTCTCGCGGACTTCCGAAAATGAGGTGGTTCTCGATAGGACNGTTTTTTATCCTGGTGGCGGCGGGCAACCCTGTGATACAGGAGGGATCTATTGGGATGATGGTATTTGCANTGTGACCNGTGTTCGCAGATCAGGTGACGATTTGATCCACGAAATTAAAGGNGATTGCCCTGTGGTCGGTACTGTAGTCCGAGTCGAAATTGATTGGAATAAACGATACGANTTGATGAGGACTCACACCGCTCTACACATTTTATGCGGCGTTATATGGCGAGACTTCGGCGCTTTGGTTACTGGAGGGAATATGACTCCCTTGGCTGCGAGAATGGACTTTGAACTGGAACATATGTCTTCGGAATTTGCCGTTCGAGTAGAAGAACTTATAAACCTCGAGGTACAGAGAGAAAGGGACATATATGTGAAGAACATCCCTAGGAAGGAAGCTCTTAAAATTCCTGATTTAGTCAGAATGAAAATAAACAAACTCCCGCCTGCCTTAACGGAGGTTAGAATTGTGGATATTTCGGGCTTGGACTTACAAGCGGACGGAGGTACTCACGTTGCCAACACCAAAGAGGTGGGTAAGATCTCGGTGGTTGGACACCAAAGCAAAGGTCGCATTAACAAGCGCCTCAGGATCTCTCTTGATACGTGACTTGGCCACTTTGGTTAGGCATAGTTGAAGCTGATTTATTTAGAGAATAGACTTCTGCGAATGTAAACGCTGTTGATCGGTGTTAGTTAAGGAGTATTACATGNCTTTCGATTTTCAATCTATTTTTGCNGAACACACTCCAGAAGGCGGTAGGGGAGCTCGGTCTAGGCGAGGTAAATATGACTTCGCAGTTGCCTACCCGGATCCCGTTTCNCTTCCCCATGAGCAGATAATTGAATGTCTTAGCGAAGCTCTATCCGAAACAGGCGATGACCTGGCANTCTACCCTCATCCCCAGGGAAACACGCCCCTTCGCGAATATGTGTCTGAAAAGTTAAGAAGGGAGAGAGATATCGATAGTACAGCTGATGACATAATTCTAGGGAACGGCTCAGGTCAGCCTATCGACATGATAACTTCTATTCTTGTTGATCCCGGAGACGTCGTTATTACGGATGAATGGGTCTATGGTGGGACCTTGAACACTCTTCGACGCTACTTCGCCGATATTCGAGGAGTCCCTTCAGACGAAGAGGGAATGGACCCAGAGGCATTAGATATTGCTATTACAAAAGCTGTGTCTGAGGGTAAAAGACCAAAGTATGTTTATTTAATAGCCACGTTTCAAAACCCGCAGGGTTTTACTATTACGCATTCTCGGAGAGAGGCTATTTTGAAGGTGACACATAGGCATGGAGTTCCAATACTGGAAGATGATTGCTATGCGGATAACAGGTACGACGGGGCTCCTGTGACATCTTTATACAACTTGGATGATCAAGACAGTGTCATGTATGTAGGTTCGTTTTCGAAAATCATAGCCCCTGGGATGAGCCTCGGATACATGACCGCCCCGGACGAAGTGCTTAACAGGGCCATGACAGTGAAAAGCGGACGTGTTAGCGAATTCACTGCAATGGCTGTAGAAAAGTATGCTAGAAAATATCTGGATGCACACATTGAAGAGATCAATGTTATCCAACGTGGAAAACGAGATGCGATGCTATCTGCTCTAGGTGAGAATTTTGGAACTAGTGCGGAGTGGAGCGATCCCGACGGCGGTTTATATATATGGATGAAGGTGAAAGAGGGCGCTGACTTGGTTTCGCTCTGCCCCAAAGCACTTGAGGAAATTGACGTGGGATTTCACCCCGGAGTTAATTACTCAACTGACGGTAAAAGCGGGGGAAATTACCTACGTTTGTGCTACGGATACAATCAGCCTGTCGAGATAGCAGAGGGTATCTCTAGGCTGGCTGAATTTTTCGAAAAAGAAGGGGTGCTAGATTCTTAGAAACTTTAGCTCATTATGTGGATAAATCACTGACGGCTGAATTTAAGGGTCATCTCTATTTTTGCACTGAGTGCGAGCTTGCTGCTCTCTTTATCAATTTGCGCTCTGCAGGTAGTCAGCCGACTCTCACAGGAGTCCATAGCTAATAATCTTTGCCGTTCATTCATATCAACTTGGAGGATCTGAGCCAGAAAATATGACAGTCTGAGTGGATCTGTAGGAGCATAGGTATTATTGATCCAGCCTCCTCTCATGCTCAATAAGTAGCTTACGTGCTTTGAAACAGTTTCTCTGGCCAATTTCAATTCATGAATAGGTACTTCATGCTTTTGGGATTTCTCGTCGGCCACTACCAGTGCCGTTATGAAAGGCTTATCTTCAATTATTTCCAGAATCTGAAATCTTTCTTCACCGATTGCTGTTATATGCAACCTATCCATTGAAGATTCATTTACTGTCAACACTCTTGCTATTGTGCCTATATCGTGAGGGATCGCCGACCCCCCTACCTCCTTACCATCTTTGATAAGAACCACACCAAATCGGCCATCTGATTCTAAGCAGACCTTCATCATCTCCTTGTATCGTTCCTCAAAAACTTGCAAGGGGATTGTTGCCCCTGGGAAGAGTACGGTGTGGAGTGGAAATAGAGGCAATCTGCGGGTTTCAGATGTCATGGAAAGTCATCGAATTTGTTCATCATTCTTGAGTATAATTATCTTCACCATCATTAATCAAACTACAATTCATTTATATCCTTATCTCAAATCAAACTACAACATCTGACTTATTTATTCATCATTGAATACGAATCTGCTACTTTGATAACCTTAGAGAACACAATCACCTCTTAGTTGAGCAGGAGATTTCCATGCAAGAAGTTTTCCATGAAGCCGTAAATAGGCTTGAGAAAGGAGAGTCAGTCGTGGTAGCGACTGTGATTCGGACGAAAGGTTCCACTCCCCAGAAACCGGGNGCCAAACTTCTCGTAAGGCAGGATGGGACTGGTGCAGGAACACTGGGAGGTGGTTGCGTTGAGGGTGATATCTGGTTTGCTGCAAAGCAACTTATGCAGCAAGGTGGTGAGGCAGAATATAGGGAATATGAGCTCAATGAAGAACTGGCGGCAGAAGATGGTCTTGTTTGCGGCGGTACTATGTACTTCCTTATTGATCCCGTTTATACGCCGGAAGACTACCTCCCCTACGCAAGAGAAATTGACTTCGCTTATAAAGGAGAGGGCGCCGTAGCACTCGCAACCGTGATCAAATCAGGCAATGATGGGAAATCCAGGATAGGAGACAAACTTTTCATAAGAGAAAACGGCAAGACTGAAGGCACTCTCGGGAATTTAGAAACTGATAAAGGAGCTATCGAGAAAGCAAAGATTCTCATGATCCATGGTCGTAATGAGTACGTTATGACAGCCAGTGGAGCGGAGTATTTTATAGAAGCTTACACAACCCCTCCGCAGCTTGTTATTTGCGGGGGAGGACATGTATCTCGGGCGCTTGCTTCGCTAGCTAAACCGCTGGAATTTAGACTTTTTATTACAGATGATAGAGAAGAATTTGCGAATGAAGATCGCTTTCCGGAAGCTGACATAATAGTGTCCGAAAAACCTGAAGATGCCCTTCCCAATCTTCCAATCAATCCTAATACGTTTATCGTGGTTGCTACCCGTGGGCATCGATACGACAATTCCGCGCTTTTGGCTGCGGCTAAAACGCCGGCACGATACGTAGGTTTAATGGGTAGCAAAAGGAAAACGATTCTTATTTATGAAGATCTTATGAGAAGTGACCTTAGCTTGGATCGAATCAGGGAGATTCGCTCCCCTATAGGGCTCGATATAAAGGCCCGGACTCCGGAGGAAATTGCAATAAGTATCATGTCAGAGATGCTCATGTTCCGCTTAGGAGGCTCAGGGTTGCCAATGAAGCTGGATGAGAAACAGCTTGATCGCATCAATAAAAAAATCTCAGAAGAGGATAGTAAATCTAAAGTGACGCCCATAGAAGCAGTTTGATAGAACGGTGCTGCCTTACTCAGGGATTCTCACCGCGGCCGGCTATTCAAGTCGCATGGGCAGCCTCAAAGCCCTCTTGCCTTGGAAAGGGACGACGCTTATTAGGCATCAAGTTTCTGCCCTGAAAGATGGTGGTTGTAGCGAGGTCGTAGTTGTTGTGGGTTACCGTTCACAGGACATTAGGTCTGAACTGTCGGATCAGGAAGTTGTCTATGCTGAAAACCCCAACTATCAGTCAGGTAGGGTTTCCTCGATAAAGGCAGGTATTGACGCATCCTCAACAAAGTCCCGTGGATTTGTTCTGCTCGGCGTAGATCAACCCAGGACAATATCAATAGTTTCTGAACTTCTTAGAACCCATATCGAACACGATTCCCTTTTAACATCTCCAAGGTACGAAGGTAGGGGAGGGCACCCTGTAATTTTTTCATCTCGATTAAGGGACGAGATCTTGTCTATATCAGAAAAAAACCGAGGACTGAGGGAAGTATTTGACAGGCACCGTCCTGATATGAATAAAGTTATCTCAAGTGATCCGATCGTTCGGCTGGATCTGAATACATACCAACAATATGAGCAGGCACGAGAGTTTTACGGTACCTAATAAAGCGTCTATTCAACCCAGGAATCGAGAGTTTTTTCAAGTTCACGGCTGACCTGGGCATGTTCAATTCCAAGCTTACTAATGAGATCCACGTCCCCATATGAAGAAGCGCTTTCGATTCGCTTCTCGATCTCGATTATTCTCTCTTCAAGATTTCGAATCGATCCTTCATAGTCAGCAGTCGGTTTTTTCCTGTTCTTAACATTTTCAGATATTGTTCTGGCTGGTTTGGCATTGGTTGTTGGAAGCTTAACCTTCTGGGACCTATTTCTAACTCGTTTTGTTAGTGTTCTGTTTAAAGAGCCCAACCAATCCATATAGGTACCTTCAAACTGGGTTACGTGTCCCTTGTCAACCGCCCATATCCTATCTGCTAGAAGCGAGATAAGGTGCCTGTCATGCGATACGAATATTATCGTGCCTCCAAATTCTCGCATCATATCTTCAAGAGCTTCCCTGCTAGGAATATCTAAGTGGGTTGTCGGTTCATCCAAAACTAATACGTTAGGCTCTGTTATAAGTAGCCTGGCTAGTTCAAGTCTTCCCCTCTCCCCTCCACTAAGAGATTTAACTTGTTCAAAAATCTCCTCCCCTTTAAACAAGAATCTAGCGAGAAAACTGCGTGCCTCCCCAATTGCAAGGTTTTTTATTTGCAGAAGTGCCTCCATCACGGTCAAATCGCCAGGAATGTCATCAGAACCCTGTCGGAAATATCCTACTTCTACATTGTGGCCGAGATATGCCGTTCCATTTAGTGGAGGAATCTCTCCAAGTATAGTTCTCAAGAGTGTCGTCTTCCCGATCCCGTTGCTTCCAATTATGGCCGTGGTCGTCTCTTTTTCAATTTCACTATCAGGGACTTCAAACAGTTTCACAGCTTCGTTACCGGCGTAGTAGCCGACCTCAAGATTCCTTGTGCTGATCACTGTTTGCCCTGTTCTGCTAGCACCCATGGAAGATATGCTGACACTATCCACTGAATTGGGAGCCTCGATACGTTCAATTCGGGAGAGTTTCTTGGCCCNCCCGCGGGCCTCTTTCGAGCGTTGCCCAGCATGGTATCTGGCAATAAAGTATTCTTCACGTCTAATATGATCTTGCTGTCTTTGATATTCCTTAGCTGCTCTCTCATCCTCTGCCTGTTTAAGGGTTCGATATTTAGAAAAATTTCCTCGGTATGATTTCATGCGACANAGGTCTATCTCCCAAATTTCGGTCGCTACTTTATCGAGGAAATATCGGTCATGAGATACTGCAACAAACGCATTTTGGAATTTTGATAGGAAGTCTTCCAACCACTCTAATCCTCTGAAATCAAGGTAGTTGGTTGGTTCGTCTAAAACTAGAATATCTGGTTCACCCAGCAGGGCTGTTGCAAGNGCTGCACGAGTACGTTCTCCTCCGCTAGCATCTTTGACAGGGGTGCATAGGACCTCTTGCGAGAGGCCAACTCCGTCCACAACCCTATCCATAGAATTATGATAGTTATATCCGCCTCTGGATTCGTACTGATCAACAAGAGAAGAGTATTTACGTTCTGCTTGCTTTCTAGCTTCCCCATCTGCATTCTGAATTTCTAGAGCGCTTGTGGCCATCTCATTTTCCATTTCGATGAGATCAGAGAAAGCGCCCATAATCTGATCTCTAACTGTTCCGTTTCCGGACTGCATCGCTGTTTGAGGAACATATCCGATCCGAAGTTTATCGGGTCGGAAGACTTCTCCNTTATCAAAANCTTGTTCNCCAAGTAGTACCCGGATTAGGGAAGTTTTGCCACTTCCGTTGGGGCCCACGACACCAATACGGGCTTTCTCGTTGACTTGAAGAGTCACTTCAGAGAATATCTCCATTTCAGCATAGTGAAGGCTTAGCTGTGAGGCGCCTATTACGGCCATACATTACCTGCGTTATTATTTCTTGATACGGGATAACTTAATATTAACAAAGGATTTAAAAGTATTTTAGGAAATGGTTTGGTGGCGGAATCTATTTGAGTAACGATTGAGTATAGGGTGTAGTCTCGTGACGAAATTTATTCTGATATCANTNCTTCACCATTCAGANCCCGCTGATCCTGATCTTTTGGCGTGGATAATACACACGTTGAGATGGTTATTTGGAGGAGACCCGAGATTATTAGGCGGCGTTATTTTTGTAATCATTGTATCTATACCTATAGGGATTCTGATAGCAAACAGGTTTTTTGCTCGCCCAGATTAAAATGGTTTATTTATGAATTTGAGAGGCATTTGCCCCAGATGCTTACTTCACCGTACTTTCCGTCATATCCCGGTCTGATCCGAATTTTCCCGCGTCTCACCAGATCAATTCCTTCTACGACCTTGGCAGGACAGAATTGAGCCAACTCTTCTATGGGCAATTCTGTTAATGCGGATAGCTCTGACCCTGCGTGGTCCACGATTCCTTGGTATTCGAGATCAACCGATTTGGAACNCGGACCTAATCCAATACATTCAGAGATGATCTTCTTAAGACCTATCAATTTAATACTCGGAGGGCATTCTGCTGGAGTNGATTCTACCGTTTTGCCCTGCGATGCCGCGAGCTCTGCGATTCTGCTTGACACTCCTTCGGTCAGGTTTGTTCCACAAATTGGACAAATACCTGGGTTNCCATTCACTTTCACTACTCCACATTTTCGGTGGCCTGAAGCATAATATTTACCTTCTTCTGGGAAATATTCGATTGTTTTCTTCACCTGCTTCTTTANGATTTGAGACCTGAGGGCTGGAAATGATAGGCGCTCGTCGAAGTATGTGACCTCACGCCCAAGGTTTTGTCCTGAGTGTGCGTCTGAGAATGAGACTGTTGCTACGTTTCTTAGTTCTGGAATCCTCATACACATTTCGGGTTCACTCGATAGTCCTGTTNCCACTGCCCTGATTAGCGGTGTTTTTTCCCTGAAGCACTCTTCAAGAGAGTTNTAGCCTGATCTCGAACCCAGCAATCCATACCATGGTGTCCGAATATGTGAAGGTATTATCAACGATTCACTATCAGATTGCAGTGATAATTCCAGTAGCTCGCTAGGCGTGAGTCTTACAGTTAACCTGCCATCTGCCAGGGTTTTNGAGTGATAGGATAAATCTCTAGTTATCCTCATAGATGACTCAAGGGAGGACGCTAAAATCAAGATATGAACTTTTCTTGTTCTACCTCTATCTTTTGCGACACAGCTGACTTCGGTTCCTAACACAAATTTCTGGTCATTGAATTCATAAATACCGTCTTCGCATTCAGTTAAGCTGTGTTTCAGCTCTGTAAACCAAATAGGATGGGTGAAATCTCCCGTTGAGATTAGATCGAGGCCTTTCCTGCGGCCCCAGTATGAGAGGTTTTCGAGGGACAAACGGTTACTCGTTCCAATGGCAAAACGAGAATGAGTATGTAAGTCTGCTGAGTAAATGAATTATCTTCCCGTTCTAATGGGTTNTCTAAATAATTTATAATTTAGATAATCAAAGTGGTGCGTTCCAAAGAGGGTACCAGTTTTGAGGTGATTCAACTGGTATTCCNTTTATACGAAACATTTCCGCTATGNTCATTTCCGATTCGTAATCTCTCTGATTACTGCCGGTAGGCACGAATGGATAATATCTTGAAGTTCGATAGTTGCATATCCAGTAAGATTTTGTGCCTTTAAACTCTCCTTTAAATACAGCCGCGATCATTCTAGGGCCTAAGTTCAGTTCTGAAATCCGCATGCTAAATTTGTCAATCAAATTTACTAGTAACATGAAATCGGATTCAGTCAGGATGATCCACTTGGTACCGTGGTCATCAGTTGCAGTCCTTCGAATTACGTGGTTGCTGATTTCGATTTCCTCAAGAACCGAATTCGTTGACTTGTCTAAATCGTGAAAGAAGCCATCATCGTTCGGGCTTAGAATGATAGCGGCCTCGTCGAGGACTTTCAGGTCGTTTCCTTCCTCACAATACCTCACAAATTTGGTAATCGACTTAAGCACTTCTGAGGGGTTCATACTCGATTTTGAACGAGNACCGAAAAGCGATTTAAAAAAAGACACGTTACACGCAGGTTAACGTAGAAGGTGCCAGTGCTCTCTCTGCATTTCCATAAGTCGTCTAACCCTCTCTTCTGTCGAGGGATGGCTAGACATCATAGATGCAATAGATTTGCCCTGTAACGCTGGGATAATAAAAAAGGCGTTGGCATGCTCTACTTGTCTGAGATCTTTTTCGGGGATCATTGCTATCTGGCCACTGATTTTCTGGAGAGCAGAGGCGAGTGCCCCAGGATTCCCGCTGATTATTGCTCCGTCGCGATCCGCTACGTATTCTCTATATCTTGAGAGTGCCATGGTAAGTAACTGGCTTACAAAATAGATGATGATAACTCCTACATAGGCCACCATCATCATCGCCATTATGTTGCCGCCTCCACGACGACTACCTCCTCCGAATCCTCCAAACAGGCTCATCCAAAACATCATCTGCATCAAAAAGCCAGCTATTACCACTATAAGACTTGCCCATGTCATTACTGCTACATCCCGGTTTTTCACATGGGCTAGCTCGTGCCCTAATACGGCTTCAAGTTCGTCATCGGTTAACCTATTTAGAAGCCCTGTAGTAACTGCAATTGTGGCCTGTTTCGGACTCCGACCTGTAGCGAAAGCATTGGGGGCCTCAATATCCATCAAGGCAATATTTTTTGGTTTAGGGATACCTGTTTTCAGTGCTAGTCTCTCNACCATAGAATGGAGTTTTGGATTCTCTTGTTCTGTAACTACTTTGGCCCTGGTGGTGGCAAGGACCAATCTGTCAGAGAAGAAGTACTGAAAAAAAACCATACCTACGCCGAGNATCAACACGAACATAATTGGCATACCAGTGAACAAGAGCAATCCGAACAGAGCGACATATGTTAAGGCAAGCAGAAATCCAGTAAGTACCATTCGAATGGTGAGGCCCCGGTCNCTGCCGANCTTTCNNCNTTGAAGAGCCATTTAACATTCCTTTCAGAACTGTCTTGAAAGATTCCGCCTCCGGGTAGAGTATACAACTTATGTTATGGGTCTNCGGTAATGANGGTGTACTTAGGATACTGTTAGTATTCATTTCAGCAAGGTTCACTTACCCTTTGCCTGCTGTGGGATGGGATAGAGATTTTGTAACAAGCCTCTTATTTTTAAAAACAAAATCATCTTTCGNTGGCAGGATTTTAAGGATCATTGTTAGCAAAAAAATTTAACCACGAGAGTATCTATGTGGAAGACAGTAGGCCAAGAACGGGCAATTGAAATCGTATCAAGGGGGATACGGTCAGAAAAATTGGCCCATTCATATTTAATAACAGGAATGGAAAGTGTTGGTAAGATGACACTCGCTCTGGATATTGCACGTGCGTCAAACTGCATTGATATGAAGCTTGAATTAAGACCATGCGGNAATTGCAACCAATGTTTCAGGATAGATGTTCTGAATCATACGGATTTATTCATATACGACCTTGAGCCCGNAGAAGAAGACAGCNATAAGATGTCCACTACTATTACTCTGGAGCAACTTCGAGATGACTTTCTGAAACAGATTTACAGGAAACCTTTCGAGGGAAGAAACAGAGTATTTATAATCGCTGCTGTAGAACGAATGAGGACCGAACAGGCGAANATCCTCCTTAAGACTCTTGAGGAACCTCCTGATAACGTAATCATATTGTTGTTATCAAAAGACTATGAGGGTTTGATCGAAACTATAGTGTCACGATGCCAGCTNCTGCGACTTAGGCCTGTAGGCACNGGAATAATCCGAGACTACGTCGAGAAATTCGTCAATTTATCTGACACAGATAGAGAAGAAATTACACGACTTTCGAGAGGGAGAATAGGCTGGGCGTATAGAGCAGCCACCGACGCGGATTTTTTGGCCAATGCGCGCGATTCTATAGACTCGATAGAGACAGCGGTGACTGGAACCCTGGAGGACAAATTTAAGCACTCCCGAAATTTATCTTCGCGTTTTCGAAGGGACAGGCGTATAGGTCATTCGGACATCGATCACATGTTGACATGGTGGAGAGACGTATTGCTTGTAACGAGCGGTATTGAAGAAGAAGTCATAAATATTTCTAGGCTCGATACTTTGAGATCTGTAGGGGCTGGCCTCGACCCAAGCGAGGTAGCATCGACGATTAAATCTGTCAGGTCAGCTCTTCGAAATCTGGAGAAAAATGTAAGCCCTGGGTTAGTTTATGATAACTTGATGCTTAAATTTCCTAAGTGACGATTTATGTTTGGTCCAGGGACCACTTACTTAATTTCAAGCTTTGAGATCTAGTTCTCCCAGGGTATAAATGGTCTCCAAGCCTCTTCTAGCCTACGATGGTAGAAAAGATAGTATGGATTTGGGCGCGGTGCCCTGGGTCTTGACTTGAGTTTCATGCGGGCCTCTGATGGNGTGAGTCCAGCCTTTCTGTGGTTACACTTTACGCATGCACTCGCTACGTTCTCCCAGGTGTGTTTACCTCCACGACTTCTAGGAAGAATGTGATCNATGGTGAGTTTCCTTGTCTCCCTTCCACAGTACTGGCACGTGAAATTGTCTCGGTAGAAGAGAGCCTGTCGTGAAAGTCGCCTACTGACGATCGGTTTCTTCACCATGTAGTAGAGTCTGACAACGGAGGGGAGCGGGAATATGGCTGAGGCGCTATGGACATCTCCCCTGCCATTGATAACCAGCTCTGCTTTGCCCCTTCCCATTAGAACCAGAGCTCGTCTTGCGCTGCAAATATTAAGTGGCTGGTAATTTTGATTTAGAACCAACACTGGAGATTCAATGGTCGGTGCCATTACAGTTGTCATGTGGCCTATGATTACAGCTTGGAGTCTAGGATGTCTAGAGCCGCCATGAAGTCTTTAGGTACAAATCCAAAGCTGTTTCCGGGTATTTTCCGTAAAATTTTCACAATTGTTGGAGCTATTGCAGAATCGATCAGCCCGTTTTCCAGTGTTGACTTGGTGTTGTCCACTTTGGCTAATATGTTTTCAGTTACTACATGCCCAGGGGTAGTCAGCGCAGCTGATCCAGAAATATCAGTATCAAGATCGAAATCATAGGTAAATCTTGTAATGGCAGTAAGTGCGACCGCAACCAGTATTATTCCTATCGCAAGTCCCAGGACCATCCCTACTATTCGGTTCATCCCAAGAGTTGCCACATCGACGAGCGCNGTGCCTGGTTTCAGTAGTTTTATGACTGAACGAGTAAGTAGAATAGAAGCTCCAAGAACGAGTATATAAACGATTACAGTGACGGTAGTGTCGATACTGAGTGAATCACCAAATGCACTGCCTATCATTTGAGCCACCCTGCCACCTATTATCCACCCAATTATGGTGCCGACGGCATATAAAGCTGCCCCGAACAGCCCGGTTCTAGCTCCCCAAATTACAGAAGCTATNAATATTATGAGTATGACAATATCAATCCAGTTCATATGAGATATCCTAATAAACCTACNCGAAAATAGAGAGCTTGAGCTTTTTCTAATCNGACATCGTCTAGCATCAGAATGATGCTACCATCATGTTACAAATNTATCTCCAAAATTAAAGTTCGTTCTGCTTTGAATTAACTCCTGGGCGGATCTGCGGGGACGGGGTTTATCAGACCGCTGCCAAGTGAAAAAGGAATTTGCTGGTCTAATTCGTCCAGTGTCCATCTACCTTCCTTATGAATGCTTTTTATAACGTGTCTGGGTGAGTAAAGTGAAAGCGCCCAACCACTTGTGCCAAACACCTGCCCAGTGATGCCTTCTGCTGCCTCTGAGGAGAGATACACTACCTTAGGAGCGTTGTTTTCAGGATCTCTGTTTTCCGGAGGAAGTTCGGCGGGAATCGGCTGAACTGGAAGTCCGGCGTCGGAACGCTGTTGTTGTCGCAATTCGGTGGTGCTTTGTGGCACGGTATCTGTCATCCTAGTGGAGCCACCTGGATATACAGCGTTAACCATAACTCCGTACTGTTGAAGTTCCTTGGATACTGCTCGAGCAAAACCGACCATCCCCTCTTTAGCTGCAGCGTAATTTGCCTGTCCTGAGGCTCCAAGTCCNGAACCTGATGAGAAAAGAACTATTCTCCCATATCTTTGATTGATCATATGAGGTGACACATTTCTAACCATGTTGAAAGCACCGTAAAGGTGAACCTGAAGGACCGCGTCCCACTCTGCTTCAGTCATATTGAAAACCATTCTGTCTCTCAAGATGCCTGCTGGATGACANAAAATGTCTACACGTCCAAACTGATCAATGGCCTTTTGTACAATCCTTCCAGCGCTATCGAAGTCTGCTACTGAATCGTAAGAGGCTACTGCCTCTCCACCTTCAGCGGTTATTTCTGAGACTGTTTGATCAGCTGGAGTGGCGGAGTCTCCCGAACCATCGACCGCACCACCTAGGTCGTTAACGACCACTTTGGCCCCGTCCCTTGCTAGCCATCGGGCAACTTCTCGGCCTATACCACGGCCAGCACCAGTCACTATTGCTACTCTTCCCTCTACTCTGTTTCCCATTTAAATCCTCCCATTGACTCTCTGGGCCCTCGATGGGCCGGTTATTAATCTGATATGGTTTCTTGTCAGAACCCAGTTCCCATCATTTTTGGGAACAAGGAATCCATCTCCTCCATNGTAAAATTACCCCATTTATTGACAATTTTTTCTATTTCCGGATTTGAATACACGTAAAGACTACCTCCCCTAGCTCCAAGGACGTACCCATTGATGTTGGGGGAAGCGTAGGTGCAAAGATAGACAGCNAGNGGTGCGACGTTGTCAGGATGATCTGNATACCCTTCNCCTTCCCATTTCTGTATNTCAGGTGAGGGGCCAATACCTGCACGTTCNTCACGAGTNGGGCNNTGCACATTCGAGAGNCNNCTNTCCTCAACTGAACCGGCAAATANNCGGGTCTCNGCTANGGCGGAGATTGCGTTTGCCGTAATTCCATATTTACCCAGATCTTTTGCCGTTGTTCTCGTCAACCCGATGATTGCCTCGGTTGCTGCNGCGTAGTTTGACCTTCCTACGTCCCCAAGACCCGAATCTGCGACCATATTAACTATTCTGCCACTCCTTTGCTGTCTGAAGAGAATTGCCGCAAACTTCGTTGTTGTGAAGGCGCTCTTTGCGTTATTCTTCATAACAGAATCAAAATCATTAGGGGTCATTTGGTAGATCATTCTATCTCGCAGGGAACCCGCCGAATTAACTAGTACGTCCAGGCCTCCATAAGTGTCAACCGCTGATTGTATTAGGCTTTCGCCGCCATCCATACTAGAAACNTCAGCGTAGTTTGCNGAAGCAGTTCCTCCAGACGATTGTATTTCTTCGACAACAGAGTCTGCCGGTGTTCTTGATTCGCCTGAACCATCAACTTCTGTTCCCTTGTCATTCACTATTACGGAAGCGCCTTCTGTAGCTAGAAGTTTGGCAATTCCCTTACCAATTCCCCTACCTCCACCACTTACTACTGCGACTTTGCCTTCTAATCTATTTCCCATTAATCTATTCTCCCAATTCTATGATTCTCGATTTGAAGTTATGGCATCTCTCTCTTAAAAACGTGTGGCCACATTATAAAATCTCCTTGCAAGAGATTTGCAAGTCCGAATTTTAGGATTTGCTCTCAGTTATTTATCTTATGGGAGGTTCATATTGATACACGAAGAGTTTAGGTGCGAATTTTATTTCATAAGGCATGGTCAATCTGAGTCTAATGCGACTCCTGGCATGGCAGGGGGTGCCAACTTTGATGCGCCCCTCACCATTATTGGTCAAAAACAAGCTGTCTTGGTAGGAGAAAGATTCTTCAGGGATAAAGTTGATTTTGACCGAATCTACAGTTCGAGTCTAACTAGAACAGTTCAGACAAGCCGCGGAATGCTTGAGGGAATGAAACAACCTGATCGTGAATTTAAACAGGTAGATGCCATAATAGAGCAGCAAGTCAAAGGATGGAGGGGGGTAACTACAAAGGAAGCATTTACCCCAGAGGTAGACAGGTATAGGGCCCTGAAAGGCAAAGACTTTGTGGGTCCGGACGGTGAATCTATTCGTGAGGTGCAACGAAGAGCTGTAAACTGGCTGGAGGATGAATTTATATATAACAGGGAACTTTGTTCCGGCCCAGTTTCGCTTCGAGTCGCGATAATAGGACATGGCAATACTAGCCGGGCGCTGTTTCAGCATATAATGGGTTTTGATGAGAGGATGATACTGAGGCTTGGAATAGACAACACATCTATCTCCAGGTTTGTTTTTGACAGAGGCGGGTGGTCTGTTGTCTGCCTTAATGACAGCTCTCATTTGCCAAGGGAAACTTCAGGAACTTTCGAAATCCGTACCTGACACTTCACTTTCTTTGCTCATCCTCAAACCGAGAAAATAAATTCCTGTGGCAATTGAAGCAAATGGAATGATTATGACGGTCGTTATTCCTTCGAGGATATGAGACACAAGAAAGTTTTCGAAAAATGATGAGATAACCGTATTAATCAAACCTAACACGGCGGAAGGGATCACTATCAGAACTAAAACAGCTAGCACAGTTCCAAACGTTATCCACCATTTACCTGTAACCAATAACCAACTTCTTTTTAAAGAGTTTATAACCCCTTTGTCTTCTAGGACTACAGCACAGACGGCGAAGTTCCAACGTATAAGAAGGAATACCAACAAAGGTATTCCGATCAGAATGAATGATAATAGAAGAGGAATAATCAGCAGTATTGGTAATGCTATTGATACACCTATAAGTTTTATTGAGCATGACAAAGCGTAGTCTATGCAGAGAACCTGAGAGACTTTACCATCCTGAATGAATTGTGCAGCGCCGAATATGATGGCTGCGGTAGATAAAATGCTAGTAACCCATACGAGGATGATTAAACTGGCCAAAATCAGAATATTTTGCCAATTTAACTGGTCCATGACATCTTGTAGTAAAAAGGGCTCTCCAAATTTCTCAAGTTCTCCAATTTCGGGAGATTGTATAGAGCTATCGATAATCAAACTGATATAGATTGATAGGATGAATAGCGGAATTCCTGATATCAGTGACAAAGATGCGAATGATCCAAAGTTCAAGCGATAAGTCCTTAAGGTAAAGTAGATTAACTTTCCTAATTGACCCGGAGCAGGGAGTTGGGTGTTCTGGACCGTATTTTGGGGTGGTGCGGTTTCACTCGATCCTATTATTGCCCGGCCAGATTTCACTTCCTCTGAGAGCGCCTGACCGCAGTTACCGCAAAATACGGTATTTTTGTACGGGCTGCCGCATATTGGACAACGTTGTTCCAGTTTCTTCCCGCAGCCACCGCAATGGCTGGAACCATCTGGGTTAGCGTAATTACAGCTTCCACAATAATGGTTGTTGTTGGGAATCATAGTTACGGAGCAATATTTCCGTATATGTCTGAGATTACAATGGGAATATCTAGCTCTCTGAGTTTGGGTTCGATCTTCAGTCTGTCGCCCACTATTATTACAGATATGTGGCTTTCAAAAAGATGGCGCTTGGCTGCGCTTGTCACATCGTCCAATTTAAGAGATTGAAGTTTATGCATACTTGTTGTGAAATGGTCCAAAGGGAGTTCGAAAGCTGTCATCCTGATCAACTGTTCCATAATTTGACTGTTGGTTTCGAATTGTGCCGGGATTCCCTTTAACAGTCCTTCCTTTGCCTGGTCAAACTCTTGAGGGGTGATTGGCNTATTTCCCTTGATATCTGTTAGCTCACTTAATACCTCTATAACCGATTCTTTTGTTACTTCTGTCTGCACACTTCCCCTGGCCAGCCAAACAGAACTGGCCTTGAGCCACATAAGTGAAGAATAGAATCCGTAGCTGTACCCCTTGTCTTGTCTTAGATTCATGTTTAGTCTGCTGGAATAATCTCCCCCCAAAACATAATTTAGAAAGGCCAACGCATAATAATCTTCATGCGACCTAGGTACAGTACGATGCCCGGCTCTGATAACTGATTGAGCAGACCCGGGTCTGTCAATTATGTGAATTGTGGTGCCTGCTAATGGAGGGAATTGTTCTCGAGTATTTTCAACTATCGAGCCTGAGCGAAGGAGCTCTTCACTGGTGAAGTTTTGCTCTATGAGTTTGACAGCATCCTCCATTAAAGTGTTTCCAACCACCAGGAAAGTTCTATGACATGGAGATATGTGATCATCATAATGCTTATTTATTTCTTCGTTCAGAATTGAAGCGACTGACTCTGTAGTTCCGTTCACGGGATGCCCGTATGGGGAAGTTGCTCCATAAATAATTGATCTGGACGAAATATTAGCTACGAGATCTGCGTTGTCTCCAAGAGTACTAAGATCTGCAAGCTTCTCATTCCTGAGTCTTTCATATTCTGATGATGGGAAAGACGGATTCTGAACCACGTCAGACAATAAATCTAATCCTTTTGCAAGGTGATTCGATAGCCCACTAACCGCCAGAATGGTGTGCTCTCTAGAAGTCTCTTTGGAAAGATGTGACCCTATGAATTCAATCTCCTCTGCAATTTGAGAGCTACTTCTGGTCGTCGTTCCTTCAATCAACATGTCGGTTGAGAATTTTGCCAGCCCTGCAAGGTGCTTTGGATCGTCAATTCCACCAGTTTTAAGGAGCATACCAACGGTAGTTATTGGTAAGGAAGGTTTATTTATCAAAATTATTTCTGTGCCGTCGTCCAAAACTGATTGTTCAGGAGTTGGAGGAGTAAATAATATTTCCCCTGAGTGTACAGGAGCATTTTTTCTGTTAATTCCCGTGGAAATCGCTTTNCTATCACGTTTTGGAGACACTGTGAGACGAACATATTTTCCGTCAAGAGTGCCTGCTGCATTTGATATTTCATCTGCGGTTATTGATTGATATCTATCAATATCCGTATTTATCGCAGAAGGATCGCCCGNCATCACATTATAAAAATTCAATTGGTCTGCTCTGCCGCCAAATCCTCCAATTTTCTCCATTTGAAGGATGTGATAGCTTGTTATCCTGTTTTTTGCTCGAATCATCTCCGATTCAGACGGCGGGCTGGATGAGATCTGATCTAAGGCAAGTAACAGCTCTTCTTCGATTGATTCAAGGGTTTCTCCCGGGCTAGCTGTGGCGGTAATATGAAATTCTCCTGAAATTTCCTGTCCGTGATGATATGCCCTTACGTCATGAACCTTCTGATCCTCGTATACAAGCTTTCTGTTTAGACGTGAGCTTCGACCGTCAGAAAGTATTACTGAAAGCACGTCGAGGGCAGCCTGTGTGTCGGTAAAATCGGGTAAGGTGGGCCATGCAAGATAAATACGAGGCAACTGAACGGCATCTTCTAGTTCTATAGATGTCTGTCCCGATAATAAAGAATCCATCCTGCCTGATCTCTCTAAAGAGGGAGCGGGTTCTAGTCCCCCAAAGTATTTAGTGACTTGGTCATAGACCCTGTCAGGATCTATGTCGCCTGCTATAGCGATACTTGCATTAGATGGGCTGTAGTATTTTTTGAAGAAATCCATCACATCTTCGAGACTAGCAGCATCTAGGTCTTCTTGAGATCCTATGGTAGGCCAGTTGTACGGATGTGGTTTTGGAAACAGGGCTTCCTGCAAACGCAGGTGTGCCATACCATAAGGTCTATTCTCGTAGCTTTGTCGACGCTCATTCTTGACGACGTCTCTTTGCAGATCGAAACGCTCCTGATCTAGTGCATCAAGAAGAAATCCCATGCGGTCCGATTCCAACCAAAGCGCCAACTCAAGATAGTTTGAAGGTAGGTCTTCCCAATAGTTGGTTCTGTCGTTGGTTGTTGATCCGTTGATGTTGGCGCCAATCTTTTGCAGTGGTTCAAAGTAATCTTTGTTATGATTNTTTGAGCCTTCGAACATCACATGCTCGAAGAGATGGGCAAAACCNGTGCGTCCCGGTACTTCGTTTTTTGACCCCACGTGGTACCAGACGTTGACCGCTACAACAGGTACGCTGCTATCAACATGGGTGATTACATCGAGGCCGTTACTTAAAGATCTCTTTTCTAGCGGAATNGAGATCATAGATCCTTCCTATTGTGGGCGACTGGGCAGCGTGAATTCGGCGTGCCCAATCACCAGTTTAACGCCTTCTCGGTTCTCCATAACAATGTCGCATTCAAGACTAGTTGAAACCCCAGTTTCATCTTTGTCTGTAACTATCCCGCTTAAAGTGAGAGGCTCGTTGTGCGGGACCATCTGCCTAAAAACCACATCTATTTTTTTTATCGAGNCAGTTGGCGACCAACCGGTGACTATTTGAGACATCATGGCTATATTCATCGCCCCCGGCACAATCGCACTAGGTAGGCCTTCGGATCTTGCCGCCTTATCAGACGTGAATCTAGATGGTGACGGGTCAGGATCGCGAACTGCTACGAATCCGGTAACCTGGTCACTCGAGACAGTTCGCGTCAATGGACCAATTTCGTCCCCGAGTTCGACATCGTTGAAATATATATCCCCTGAACTCATTTGGCTCTATTTCTCCTGACGAAAGATTCGTTAACAAGGGCCACAGTGTCACCGTTTTGGTTCTTGAAGGTAGTTTGCCATACCGCAAAAACCATTTTGCCTGAACGACCTGTTTTTGCATAGACATTGTCTAAATGTGTACTCGCATTTAGAGTGTCTCCGGGTCGAATATCCTTTTTGCACTCAATAGATTGGCCGGCAAAGAAACTCATGTCTCCGAATTTCAACTTTATATCGGGCCTGCTCACGCCATTGACGAATATATTGCAAATGGTTGGTGGTGCCACGAGATCATCCAGGTTATCAGTATCACCCAGATAAATAGACTTTGTCTCACCGGTAGATCGGGCAAATCCAGTGATCATGTCACGGCTGACCTTAAAAGAACCTATGGGATGTTCGACCCCTAAGAGGCTCCTGTCATAAACGATCCCCTCGTCAGAGGTCATATCTAATTCCTTTCAATCTTTACTGCTTTCAAGCATTACTGGCTTGTAATTACCCGCTCTTAGAGCCAAGACTAATTCGGCCTCTGTAGTAATCTTATCTTTAAAAAGAGTCATGCACGTGCCGATAGCGCTAACGATATGGGCGTCGCTTCCCCCGGTGGAAAGGTAACCTCGCTGTTGAATCAAGAGTGCAGCTTTTTCACCCTCCCCAGGACGATTGGAGCCGTTCAAACCTTCGACAACTCCTATTGTTTCGAATCCAGCTCGTCTGGCAGAAACGTATTCTGCAAACCCTATTCCCGCTCTACCAGGGTGGGCCGGGATGGCTATTGCCCCTAAGTCATCACACAATTTTACAAGTTTGTTTGCATCTATATTTACGTCGCTGAAATCGATGGAATCGGTAAGGGGCTTTGTAACTCCGTAGACCAAAAAGTGCCCGCAGTNTGTATCCAGTTCTGCCCCTTTCAAAATGAGTAGTCCACTTTCTGACGAAAGATCTGTGTAGTCTAGTCCGTGATCGAACTGACGGTGCTCTGTCAAAACGAAGCCGTCAATCCGGTACCCCTTATTCTGGAGCACTGAAGACCATCTNATATATTGTTCCACCGTGGCACGGGAGTCATCCGATGCTACAGAATGTGTGTGAAGATCCAGAAACATACAAGGTTGAATACTAGGTCAGCAATATTAGGCAGTCAAGAAAAATTATCTTATTGAATTTTAGATTAATCGAACTATCAATAATTGGCCTACTCTTTTTTCAGTGTTAATCTTTGGGTCCTCAAATAGAACCAGTAATTTTCATATAGGAGAAAAAATGGATCTTGCTCTTAACGGGAAAACAGCTCTAGTGACAGGCGGAAGCAGAGGCTTAGGGAGACAAAGCGCCCTGTCTCTTGCCGCTGAAGGTGTGAACGTAGCCATATGCGGAAGAACAAGACAAACTCTTGATATTGCTGTTTCTGAAATAGAAAAAAATGGTGTTAACGCCTTAGGAATTGAAGCTGATGTGTCAGATGTAAAATCGATGCATTATCTTCATAGTGAGGTAGAGTCACAGCTTGGACCAATTGACATACTGGTCAATAATGCTGGGGGAAGCAGGGCTAGAACAAACATAGCTGAAACGGATCTTGAAGATTTTAAAGGTACCTTCGATCTAAACCTTTTTGGGGGATTTGAACTTATGAAACTAGTCATCCCCTCTATGAAGGAACAGAGGTGGGGAAGGATTATAAACATAGCCTCGATCTGGGGAAGAGAATATGGCGGAAACATATCTTACATGTCGGCCAAAGCTGCTCTCATTGCAGCAACAAAACACGCTGCNATATCTTTGGCGAAGGATGGGATACTGGTCAATTCGATAGCGCCGGGCTCCATAGAGCACCCAGAGGGTACGTGGGAACGTTTTCAGAACGACAATCCCAAGGAGATGGTCCAATCATTTATAGATCAGAATCTGCCNCTTGGCAGATTTGGTTGGCCGGAGCCCTTGGGAGATCTGGTCGCTTTTCTATCTTCTGACAGAGCGGGTTTGATAACCGGTTCATGCATAGTAATAGATGGGGGACAAAGTATATCTATGATCTAGCTCAAATGGAATTTATCAAGGCTCTACATATCCAGGACTCAATCAAAAAAAATCGCTTTGCCGAACATATCGATAATGGCAAAGCTAAAGTTGTCTTAGAAATACCTGTTTTCCTCAATGTTGTAAATGCTATGTCGTATTGTCAACGAGCCGTAGACTGCGATTTACATATCAGCACACTAACCAGGTTTTTCAAAATGCCCTCCTATTGTGGNCGCCTTGATCGAGGAGTCGACATACCTGACGCTAGCAAAATTCTGAAAAATATTACATTCTTGCCTATTTCACTAAAAACGTTCNTGAATACCAATTTAAATAGGATTGACACGGGCAATATTTAGTCTGTTCTTGCCTTGGAAAGTGTTATTAGGAAAAGTGTTCTGATCTATTTTTAGAAAATCATGGATTAATTTAATAACCCTTGATAGAGACAAAAGAATTTAAAGTCTGTCGATATTGTGCCTCGGATTAGGGTGATTAAGCACATCCTTGTTAACCAGGTTGTCGGGCATTCGGCCCTTATACACGCTTACTACTTCTGCGGCAGCTCGTTGCTCAAGTTCTAGTGTAGATTCCTGAGAAAAAAAAGCCACATGAGGAGTCACGATTATATTTTCTAGGCTGAGTAAAGGATGAGATTTAGAAGGAATGCTATCTACCATTACGTCTAGCCCCGCACCTCCAATGATGTTATTTGACAACGCGTTATGCAAAGCTTCTTCGTCAATCAAGGGTCCTCGTGCCGCATTAATGAGAAATGAATCCTCTTTCATAATATCTAGCTCGGCTTTTCCAATCATTTTTGTCGTGGATGGAATAAGTGGAGCGTGAAGGGTAACGAAGTCAGATTTTTTAAGTAATTCGTCTATTTCGACAAGCCTTCCGCCTCTCGATTCCACGATATCCGGCGTTATAAAAGGGTCTGAAGCAAGTATGTTCATACCAAAGGCTTTTGCTTTTTCTGCTACAGCCTGACCTATGCGGCCGAATCCCACTATCCCTATCGTCTTTCCTCTCAACCTCATCATACGCATGGTTAGGCCAAGATGACCCCAGCCATCTCGTTTAACAGATTGGTCAAATATAGAGATTTTCCTGTTCCAGGTGTTCATCAATGCAATCACATGGTCGGATACTTCATCAACGCAGTAGTCAGGGACGTATGTAACAGCGATACCTAGTTCGGTCGCGGTGTCTACAGCTATGTTGTCCACACCAACTCCGAATCTGCCCACAACGACGCATTGGTCGGCNGCCCTTATAACTTTTTCTGTCACTTGGGCGAAACATGTCATGATGGCATCCATGCCACGAGCTAGCTCTACTAGGGTGTTTTCTTCTCCGTTGGGTGCGATGACAACCTCTGCTCCGGCTGCCTCAAGAACCTCTCTCTCAGGATCAGTAGACGGCCATACATAGTCGGTAATCAGCACTTTCCAACTCATCTCTTACTCCCTTTCGTTACTTCTATAGCTATTGGAGGATATCTTCTGGCATAGGCTTGAACATACATCCCTCCACGAATATATCAAAGAAGTCAGGGGTGGTTTCAAGTTCTATGTGCTCAATATTCTTAACTAGGTTCTCAATGGTTGAACGCATTCCTATCGAATTTAGCATCAATGTCGCACCTTCAAGGGATGCGTTTCCGGCCTTCTCGATTTTTTCAGTAGGAAAGTTTGCAATGAAGCCTATGGCTATTGCATTTTGTTCGTCTACGTAATTGGCAAACCCGCCCGCGAGATACATTTTTGCTATCCTATCTATCGGTTTTCCGAATCGTCTCAGTGCGATGTATTGCCCCGAGTAATTAGCAGATTTCGCCTGGGCTAGGGCACTGATATCTGATCGATATAGTTCCATCTGCCTTTCTGGTGCGAAGGGATACCCGTTAGACCCGTCGGCGAACACCCCGAGTTCGTTCATCAAACCACTTCGTCTGAGTTCTGCGAGTAGATCAACTAGACCGGAACCGCAAATTCCTTCGACACTTGCTCCGCCTATTGTGGATATTCTTGCCTTTCCTTCAACTATGGTTACAGTTTCCACTGCTCCATCATATCCAGGCATGCCGTAAGTCACTTGTCCTCCTTCAAAAGCAGGTCCGGCTGGGCAGGAGGCTGCGACCATTCCGTCCTTGTTACCTATGATTACCTCAGTGTTTGTTCCAANGTCGACTAACATCACTGGATCCTCTGCCTCGTCCATTGCGATTGCTAGTAAATCGGCGGAGACATCGGCTCCGACATGGGACCCTATCAACGGTCCGCTGTAGACTCTGGCCTTCGGGAAAACTCGCAACCCTAATGAGTGAGCGGCAGTGTCCAAAGATGTAGAATCACGTAGGCCGTCTTCAAAATCTTTTTGNACCGTCGATTTATATGGCTTTTGACCGACGGATTGTACGTCTACTCCGAATAAGATGTCCCTCATCGTTGTGTTTCCTACTAACACTACGTCGTATATTTGTCTCCTGTGGACCCTAGATGCACGAGTCATAGATCCGATCTCAAAATTAATGGAGGACAGNATTACCTGCTGCAGCTCCCCTTGGAAATCCCCTCCGTCGTAGGAGATCCGATTCATAACGTCGGCACCGCCGAATCTTTGAGGATTTTCAAATGATGACGTTTGAAGAGTCTCTCCAGATTCTAAATCNACCAAGTTGAGTACAACGGTAGTCGTTCCTATGTCTCCCGCCAGGCCCAGGATTACACCATGGTATTTATCAACAGGCTCACCATCGATGGAGACAACCGTACCCTTCCGAACCACTCTGGGGTCCCGTTCTGCCGAACGCCTTATTCCGGTGGATAGTATCTTAGGTTGGCGTCTTAATGTTGCGAACTCAACATCAGAATGGACATCTTCTACTATTGCCCGGCAGGCAAGCCGGTAGTTATCACGTAAGAACGATTCTTCTGGAGCAAGATCATTTAGCGACCCCATGCCCCTCTTGATTTCAACGATGCATTCGTGGCATTCACCGGTTCTACCGCACGAAGTGGGGACACGTACCTTGAGGGAGTCCGCATATTCGAAGATAGTATNTCCTGGCAGGGATGTTTGTTCGCGGCCGTCCGAGAATACTGGAGACATCCGTCTATCCTACCAAAACCAAATTCATTGCCTAGATGCTGCTAAATACCTGACTCTAATAACTCTTTTAATCTTTGGTGGTCTTTTTCAAATTGATTTTTCGCAAAACCTTCGACAATTTTTGAAATAAATGGTCCTAATCCTGAAAAATCTATTTCTGATTTGGAGGAAATAAATGTACCCTTTTTACTATCTTGCAGGTTATATTCTATCCTGAATGGTAGGGGGCCTGAATATGATTGCACCGTGTATTTAAAGCCTGGATTCAATGAGATGATAATGACTTCGTGGGTTAAGGTTTTGCCCATAACGCTTGAGATAACTTCGAANCAGGAACCCTCTTCTAGTTTCCCGTCTGATATTTGAGTGCATTTAGCGATATTTGATGCCCACTCTGGCATGCGGCTTATATCAGTTAAGAAGGATAAAACCAATGGACGGAGAACTGGAACATCTAGTGCATATGTGAATACCGAACAACTGGCCAAGTTATGTATCAGTTTTCCCAGGCTGCCCGATAATCGAGGTCATCACTGCCAAGACAGAGGAAAAGCTCATCTGCTAGTACATTAACATCTTGATTACGGCAACCAAACTTCGCAGTGCACCTGTCCTCAACGTTTTTGTATGGGCATCGCCATTTTGACACTTCATTAACAGAGTCTGAAATATCTCTGAATATCGAATCCAACTTCGCCAAACTTGAGGCATATTTTNCACTGTCAAATTCCGGACGTTCTCTTGGGTCTCCTACCTCGTGCAACAGATCAGTCCGGTACAATGGATTCAATTGGCTCTGTCAACCCATAAAACGACTTGGCGAGATCAACGCACGAAATTGCATCTTTCCCATACCCATCCGCTCCCATATCGTCTGCGAACTCTTGCGTTAACGGGGCACCTCCCACCATTACTTTAACTATATCTCTGGAACCAATTTCCTCAAAAGCTTCGACAGTCCTCCCCATATTGGGCATTGTCGTGGTGAGGAGGGCAGACATTCCTAATACTNTCGCTTCATTATCCTCAACCGCCTCTATAAATTCTTCGGGGGAAGTATCAACACCAAGATCAACAACAACGAAACCCGATCCTCTTAGCATCATGATGCATAGATTTTTTCCAATGTCATGCAGATCACCTTTCACGGTACCCATGACCACAATCCCGGCAGGTTCTACCCCGGATGCGGAGAGAATTGGCTCGATGTGCTCCATACCTGCTTTCATGGCCCTCGCTGCCACTAACACCTCAGGGACAAAGATAATGTTGTCACGGAACTTGACTCCCACGATAGCCATTCCTGCGATCAGGCCATCATCGAGTATTGTGTTAGCGGAGAANCCATTCTCCAAAGCGTCCTTTGTAAGATCAAAAACCTCGTTGTTATTACCATGAATAAGATTGACCGATATTTCTTGCATTGACGGATCGGCATTTTCCCATAAAGCTCGGATGTGGGCTTGCTCAGCAGGATTAGCAATGTATGCCAATTCTTTTTCAAGTAATTCATTGACTACAGGCATTTATCCCTCGTTTCTCCTTTTCCGTCTCCACCATTAACGAAGCAAGTGGTGGTGGTATTGTTAGATCAAATAAAGGAACTGAGCAATTATACTGTCTAAGTGTGCTAACCTGGTGATCAATTTTTCCGTTCAGCAGTCCAGTCTTTTACTGCAAGGGGAATTTCCATAAGGTTCTCGATCTTAGTTGCCAGAGGGATTGCGCATTCAGGAGCAATCATTTGGACACCTGCCTCTAGGCATTTATAGACCTCCTGTCGTACTTCTTCAGGACCGCGGGCATAGAGAGTTTGAGGGTTGTTAATGTTGCCAACAAGGCCTATTCCACCATTTACGGCATCCATAGCTTCTTGGGGATCGTTTTTTGAGTCAAAATGGAACGAAGCCATGCCTGTCTCCGCAATGTATGGCATTCTATCTATCGTTTTTCCACATATATGAAGAATCAAAGGAACGGGAAGATCCCCTACCATCTCAGTGTGAATTTCTTGAAGGAATCTTTTGTAATATTCTCCGCTAACAAGATCACCGGTGGCATGATCAGGGAATGTAAGCACATCAGCTCCAGCATCAATTTGAGCTTGGCCAAACAAAACTGAGATCTCTTTGAGCTTATGCAAGGCTCTCATGGTCTCTTCTGGGTTATCCACTGTTCCCAATAGGAAACTCTCTACTCCGAATACATGGTATGCGAGGGTCCATGGGCCCATTGTTTTACCTATAATTGCTACCTCGTCACCATATTCTTGCTTTAATATCCTGATAGATTCTGTTATCGCCTTTACATCTCTATGTTCTAGGAAATTTTCAGGTACGTGAATATCACGCGAGTCTTTCCAGACTGGGTTATACATACGAACAGTAGGCCAGTTATCTTTTTCTTCCCATTGCATCTCGCATCCCAACGCAGATGACTCTTGTATGATGCTGAAATACGGGGAGATGCTGTCGAAGCCAAGTTCGGTGTATCCTGTGGCAGCTAATCTTGCGGCTAATTCAGGATCTTGGCACGCTTCGGGAAAGGGAGCATCCACGAGGTCCATTAGCTCCACGGTGGCTACATTTGTGGGGTTTGCTATAGGAGTTCTATCAACTGGATTTCCGTTAAGGGCGTTCATAACCCGCTCCTTTGGAGTCATAGTCTCTTCATATGTTGTCGAGATCATTACTAAATTTCCTCTCCTACGTTTGGCTAAAACCCAGAGTACTGGTCGTCATTTGCCCGCGCATATCTTCCGCTGCCATCATTGTCTCCACACTGCTGATGTTTCTAGAATATGGCATCAGAAGTCTCATTAGGTCATCATGTTGGCTTCGGCACTGGAACGCAACCTCGTTATCTCCTATCTTGTCCATTTCTCCATACCTATTGAAACCAGCAAGAATCATTCTTAGTCTCATTAGCGAATTTTTTGCCTCCCCAGTTACCCCAATGCGATACAACCAAGACCCTTCCCTCTTAAAACCTTTCGCGCCTATCATAAGTTCAGATTTGGTATCTTTAATCTCTAGAGACCCTTTTGATGGTGCAAAATCGGGTGATTTTCCGACAGCCTGAGAAAGCAGGAACCTAACAGGTCTATCGTGTAGAACGTCACATGTGAACCGTGCCTGATTCCATGTTCCTTCTATCGGCTCCATCCCTCCTAGTGCCACCAGTTGGTCTCTTATTACTTGAATTCGTTCGTCTGCTCCGCTTTTCCCGCTGAATGTCCAGACGGTAAAAATACCTTGCTTGACATAAAGGCCGACAGATATGTTGTGGAAATGTCGATCCAACGGTACTAGTTCAAGACACTTACCGAATTGTTTTATTACTGCCGCCGGCCTTTGACTTGAATAATTAACTAGTCCCATTTTCGCTATCCTTTTCGTTCCAGTGCAGTGGAGATTGCCCTGATGTGTTCGGGCCCCGTACCACAGCATCCGCCAATTATGTTGACCCCTACGTCCCTTAACTTCAGAAATCTTTCAGCCATAAATTCAGGTGACTCCGGATAAATTATCTTGCCATTTTCCATTCCGGGGATTCCAGCATTGGAGTGCACTAGAAGTGGTTTGTCAGTAGATGCTCTCATCATTTTAGCGATTTCAACCATATTGTCGATTCCGTTTCCACAGTTTGTTCCGACAATATCAGCTCCCGCTTCTGACAATCCGATTACGGCTTTTTCAGGGGTTATCCCCATCATCGTAAAATATCCCCTGGGACCTTTGTCGAATGTCATCGTAGCGGCAACTGTTAGCTTCGTATTCTCTTTTGCTGCCTGAATTGCCAGAGTAGCTTCTTCCATGGCTGTCATAGTTTCCACGACTACCCCGTGAGCACCGCCCTCTTCCAGAGCAGTTATCTGTGTCTTAAATGCATCGTACATATCAAGTTCTGAAATGTTTCCAAGCGGTTCTACGAATTCTCCTGTTGGCCCGACGGATCCGAAAACGAAGCATCCCATAGGAGCCTGGCTACATGCATGTTCAGCTGCGAGCCTATTAAATTCAGATATCCTTTCGCCGTGGCCATAGTGTCCTTGTCTAAATTTGGTTCCACCGAATGAGTTTGTGAGCACTAAATCGGAACCCGCGTCAAAGTACTCTCTTGCCATTCTTCGCACTACATCTGGCTTAGTTGCATTGAATTCTTCAGGATCACCTCCAGGTTCCAAGCCGTTTTGTTGAAGAAAAGTCCCAGTTGCTCCATCCGATAAAAGCACTTCTCCAAATCTGAGTCGATCTAAAACGGTGGGGTAGTCAGATTCAAACTTGTTTGCCATTACTCGTTTCCATTAAAATCCATAAAGTTTATATCCGCCAATGACTTGTTCGCTGATTTATAAATCCATCCAGTGGTCAATTGCGCCTGCGCTAGGATTTCTGGTTCCCTCGTTATACATATTTCTTATTCTCTTTACAAAGTCTTCCGGCATATTTCTGTTAATCCGGTCCGCTTCTCTGAGGGCTGCTGTCTCTAAAGCGTCGTCGACTTCCTTTTTTTTACTCCATTCCCACCCCGATAGATATTCGTCTGTTCCAGCACTTCCATCCATCATTGAAATTGCGTCTGCGGCCTGTTGGAATCTGTCGTCTAGTGGTATGGAAACAGCTTTTGTATCGTCCTCCGCCTGCACCTGTATCGGGATTTCTTTCCAGTACATTACTCGAACCGTAGCCACCAGAAATCACCTCTTTTTGAATTACCGATCCATTATATATTCGTGATGAGTAATATGGCGGAATGGGAGCTAATCCATATCTATTGTGATATAACCGCAATCCATCTTCAATATCACTCTTTGAGAGGTCAAGTATGCCGTATGCAGCAGTGAATGGTATAGAAATCTATTACGAATCTCACGGGGCCGGATATCCGATTTTATTCTGCCATGAGTTTGCGGGAGATTACAGATCATGGGATCTGCAAGTTGGGTTTTTCAGCAGAACATACAATGTAATCACTTATTGCGCGAGGGGATACCCGCCCTCGTCGGTCCCAGAATCTCAAATCGATTATAGCCAAGAGCAAGCTGTGGCTGATCTCAAAGGACTTATGACAAAACTAGGCATAGAAAAAGCACATATTATAGGTCTCTCGATGGGAGGTAATGTAGCGCTCAATTTTGGCCTCAATCATCCAGAAATGGCTTACTCTTTGGTTGTTGCGGGAACGGGCACGGGTTCCGACGAGCCGGAACCGTTTCGAAGTCGAGTAATAGAAATGGCTGATGGTATGTTGGAAGAAGGTATGGATTACATGTCCGATTATCTTGATGGCCCGGCAAGAGTGCAGTTGAAACAAAAGGATCCTAAAGGCTACGAACTGTTCAAGTCTCAATTTCTCGGTCATTCTTCTATCGGTTCAGCGAACACTTTTCGTGGAATCTTATCTAGGCGTCCGCCTGTTTTTGAATTAGCCCATAAGCTTCGAGCCCTTTATGTTCCCACACTCGTGCTGACTGGTGATGAAGATGATCCCTGTATCAATCCAGCTCTTTTTATGAAGGAGAACATTCCTGCTGCCGGGCTTTCTGTGTTTCCGCGATCAGGTCACGCCATCAACTTGGAAGAACCGGGTCTTTTTAACAGAACAGTGATGGATTTTTTTGTTCAAGTAGAAGCAAATAAATGGGGTCCGCGCCACTTAGGAGAGTCGTCAGGTTCATTGGCCTGAGTTGAGATCAATAGTGAGAACTTCAGAATACGATTACCTCACTCATCTATCAAGATTCGCACGTGCTCTCAGGTCACTAGGCTTACTTGTTGGACCTTCGGAAGTATCGGACGCTTTGAATTTCCTATACAACAAAAATTCTGCCTCAATAGTGTTACTGAATAGATCTTCACTTTACTGGACGCTGAGAACTCTTTTCGTGAGCCGTAAATCAGAAATTTATCTCTTCGATGATGCATTTGAAAAGTTCTGGTCGTTTGATTTTATTCCCGTTAGAGAGGATATAGATACGGAGTCTGATCTGTTCAGTGGGGGGAAAGATTTTCGTCGTCGTAGGAGTGATTCAGTAATACCGGAACATGATTCTTCATCAGGTAACTTGCTATTTCACCCGGAAAAAATGGGAGCGAATGATCGGGAGTCGAGAGAATATCGAGAAATTCTTCATTTAGCCGAAGAGGAAATTATTGAGATACCCAGAATTGCTAATCGCCTCATCAAGTCACTGTCTGACCGCCCCGGAAGGAGGTATCACAGGGGAGGAAGACATGGGAGCGTGGATATCCGAAGTATTTTCAGGGCAAATTTAGGTCACGGAGGCGAGCTTTTTAAGATTCCTAGGAAAGAAAAATTGCCACGGGTGCCTCATTTGATAATGCTTCTGGATGTGAGCGGTTCGATGGACAAACATACCAAAAACCTACTTCGGCTGGCATTTGAAGTTTGCAGGCAGACCAATAAAGTGAGAGTTTTTGTGTTCAGTACCATCTTGACCGAGGTAACTAGAGACCTTAGGGCACCAACTGTGGGTGAAGCTGTGAAGAAAATTAGTGGAAGAGTTTCTCACTGGTCCGGGGGTACCAAAATAGGCATTTGCCTATATGAGTTTCAAAGAGTTTATTCTGCCGATCTAGATCGTGATACCACGGTTATGCTGATGAGCGACGGATGGGATACGGGAGAGCCACAGGAAGTTGTAGTAGGAATCAGAAGGTTATCCCGGTTAGTAAAACGAATAATATGGTTGAATCCACTTCTTGGAACGGACAGTTACGAACAGGATACACGTACTCTTAAAGCAGTAGAGTCTTACGTTGATATCTTTGCGTCCTCAAGAAATATCGAATCCTTGAAAAAATTGCCTGAACTTGTACGTTGACCTGACTAAATTGCGTATTTAGAAACAGAATAGTGGTCCAGCTCCAGGCCGAGTCCGGGTTTGTCAGGGAATGGTGACCACATACCTTTTTTTTGTTTAGGAAAATCTGTATACCAGATCTCGTCGCCTTCTAGGGCTATATTCATGTACTCAACGACCTTTAAATTTGGCGTCGCACATGCCACATGTAAGTGCACCAACTGAAGTGCATGGGGAGCTACAGGCAAGTTGAAAGCTTGCGCCAGATGGGTGACCTTCATCCATTCTGTTACTCCCCCAACTCTCCCTATGTCCGGTTGAACTATGTCTGCGGCGGCTCGCTCGATAAGTTCCCGGAATCCGTATTTTGTGTATTCGTGTTCGCCTGTTGCTATGGGTATAGATGAGGATCTAGCAACTTCTGCCAACCCTTTGACATCGTCAGGGATCAGAGGTTCTTCAAACCACCCCACCTGGGATTGCTCAAATTCACGGGCCATATAAATAGCCTGTTTTCTGTAATAACCGTTATTGGCGTCAATGAAGATTGCAACATCATCCCCAACGGCATTTCTAACGGCTTCCAACCGTTGTATATCCTCTCTCTCCGATTTTCCAAAATCTTTGCCTACTTTCATTTTTACTCTGGGAATTCCAGCTTCCACGTAGTCGGTCATCTCCTTGATGAGTTCCTTTTCAGTGAAGTTGGTCCATCCGCCGCTACCGTACACAGGTACGGAATCCGTATAAGAGCCTAACAATTTATAAAGAGGCAGGTTTACTATTTTTGCCTTGAGATCCCAGAGTCCTATGTCGATCGCAGAAATGGCGCAAAATGCAATTCCTTTTCGTCCGTAGCCACGAACTTTCCAATACATGTCGTTCCAAATCTTCTCTATGTCCAGTGGGTCCTTTCCTATTAAAACGCTTTTCAAGGCGTTATTAATAACATCACGAATGCCTGGAGAAGGATAGGTCATTCCGAGACCTTCAATACCTTCGTCAGTGAATATGTGAACGAAGAGTTGACCTCTTCCTGCATTTCCTGCAGGGGATTGAATAGTAGCGTCCTGTATAGGAGTACCGTTCGGATTGTGGAGCAATGTTGTCTCAATATTGGTAATTTTCATTCTAATTGTTTCCGCAGTGTTAAGAAGCCTCAGTCGTTGGACCAGGAAAGTATCTTCTCAGATTCGACTTTGTTTTCGTTAATCTCTATTCCGACACCTGGCTTTTCCAGCCTGGACACTGATATTTCTCCGTTAATCGGGTTGAGCTGCTCTTTCAGGAAAAACTGGTGAACTTGATTCCACTTTATGAGATGTTCCTGAATAGGACATGTATCCGGGGATTGAGCAGCTATAAGATGAGCTGTCGCCTGCGCTGAATGACCGTGAGGTATAACGGGCAGGTCGAATGTCGAAGCAAGAGAACATATTTTGACAAGCTCGCTGATCCCGCCAGCCCAATAAATATCTGGCTGTAGATAATCCATCGCTTTATTTTCTACGATTTGTCTGAAACCCCATCTCGTGTATTCGTGTTCCCCACCAGAAATAGGTATAGGCGAATTGCGCTGTAACTCTATGTAGCTGTCTAACTTGTCAGCAAGTACTGGCTCTTCCAGCCACTTGATATTGTATTCTGCGATCTTGGCTGCGATCCCAAGCGTATAAGGGACACTCCAGCTACTCCAGGCGTCCATCATGATGTCCGCTTCGTGACCCGAGCCGTCTCTTAGCGCCTCGACTAGTTCTATATTTGCATTAATTCCTTGAATTCCACTGGCGGGGCCGTGCCTAAAAAACCACTTGGATGCTTTGTAGCCTTGTGACATGATTTCTTTGACTCTTTCATTAGCCTTCTTGGGTTCCACTGAATATTGTAAGGAACTGGCATAAGCCGGTATGGAATCTCGTGTTGGACCTCCCAGAAGGCGAAATACGGGTTGCTGGAATGCCTTTCCTTTCAGATCCCACAATCCGCAGTCGACTACACTTATCGCCATCATGGTTTCGCCCTTTCTTCCATGGATACTGGACCGATACATCTGATCCCATATCAGTTCAATGGCTAGGGGGTCATTTCCTATAAGCAGTTCACGTAACTGAGTATCGATAATGAAGGCTTCAATTCTTGAAAATGGCCCTGACATCCCTGTCACTCCATCATCAGTTTGTATTTCCAAAAACCTAGAGTCCATGGAATAGAGTCCCGGTCCGACCCTCTTCTTGTCTCCTCCAGCGCTTCTGTGTTCCGGATATATGTCAATAGGACGAACCAGACGCTCTTCCCAAAAGGGTTCCTCATGCTCCATGGTTCCTATAAGCTCTCTTATTTTTAAATCGGTAATTATCACAGAAATCCTTCCCACCACATAAAAATAATGAACAGAGACGGTAGTTTCTCTAATGGCTACATTTTTTCTGGGGCAGTCATTTTCATTAAATCGAGACTTTTCTTCAATACTATGCGTGCGGCATCAACTAACATCAATCTCGACTTTGTAAGAGGAATATCAGATGCGTGAGACGAAATCACACGACAGTTTTGATAGAACAGATGAAAACAGGTGGCTAGTTCCAAGGCGTAATGAGGCAGATGATGTGGTTCCAGATTTCTAACGGACGTCTCTACGACGTCTGGAAGCTCTAACATCTTATTGATGAGGTTTAGTTCACTTGGTTCTCCAAGTCTATTTGGTTCGCCTTCATCGAAAGATATTCCTTTACTCGTTGCGAGTCTCAGTATGCTGCAGATTCGCGCATGTGCGTACTGAACGTAGTAAACAGGGTTTTCAGAAGAGTTTTCCTTCGCCAGGTCAAGATCAAATTCTAGCTGGCTATCATGGGATCTCGACAAAAACATAAATCTGCAAGCGTCAGCGCCTACCTCATTAACCAGCTCTAAAAGTGGGATGACATTCCCACTTCGTTTTGAAAGTTTCTCGGCTGTTTTTCCTTTCTTGAACCTAACCATTTGAACGAGCACCATATCCAAATTATCTGGATTTGTTCCTAGGGCAGCTAACGCGGACTTAAGCCTCGACACCTGGCCCTGGTGGTCGGCTCCCCAGATATCTATGACCCTGTCAAATCTGCGTTCATGAAACTTGTTGAAGTGATACGCGATGTCGGTGGCAAAGTATGTTGGAGCGCCTGTCCTACGAATAAGAACGTTGTCTTTTTCTTCCCCAAGTTCTGAGGAGATCAGCCAAGTAGCGCCGTCTTTCTTTTCCACAAATCCTTTGTCATTAAGGATTTTGATACATTTTTGAAATTGACCTGCCTTAAAAAGGCTTTTTTCGCTAAACCAATTGTCAAATTGGATTCTTAAGCTGCTAATATCTTGCGAAATACCTTCAAGAATGAGGGGTGTTCCGGCTATACCGATCGCCGACCTGGCCTCCTCTTCTGGCATTTTTAAATAGCGGTGACCGTCCCGATCAAGTATTTTCCGTGCGACATCTATGATGTCCTCACCCGGGTAGGCGTCTTCAGGCAGTTCTACACACTCTCCGCAAAGTTGTCTGTACCTTGTTAAAAGAGAAATATCAAAATTGTCTATCTGGTTGCCTGCGTCGTTAAGGTAATACTCTTCCTGGACTATATAGCCAGCTGTTCTAAGAAGCTCAGAGAGGGTACTTCCAATAACGGCCCCCCTTGCGTGAGCAATATGCAACCGCCCTGTTGGGTTCGCGCTTACATACTCTACTTGAACGCTTTTGCCCTTCCCAATTGATATGTCAGAAAAAGTCTCGGGGTTATCCCGTATCCAATGTACCTGATCTAAAACCCATCGTCTGTCGAGGGTTATGTTGATGAAGCCAGGGGCTACTACGGAGGCGTTCCCTATGACGCCATTAGTAGGCAAGTTTTCCGTTAACGCCTTGGCTATTGCTAAAGGGTTCATTTTGAAAGGTTTTGCTAATTTTAAGGGCAAACTACAAGCGAAGTTCCCGTGTTCAGGATTTTGAGGGCGCTCTATTGCAGCATCATCAACTTGTATTTCCGGTAAAGTGCCTTTTTCGAAAGCGGATTCTAATCCGGCGAGTATATCTTTTCTTATCAGTTCGGAAGCAGTCGACAATGATGGTTCTCCAATAACTAGTCTTTAATGAGATAAAGATAACAGAATGAATANATTCATTCTGTTAGATAATCCTATTTTTCTCGCTGCCCACAGCATCTAATTCAAGGGTGGACAAAAATACGCGATTGACCTTCCGACTGAACTATCTCTCCTATTATCCTAGCGTCGTTGACCCCATTGGCGGTGAGCTTCCCTAAAAGGTCATTTACCTTAGTCTGGTCAACAGATATCAGCAGGCCGCCAGAAGTCTGAGCATCAGACAATAGAAGTTTATCGCTATCTGAAATTTCAGTATCCCATGTCGTGACTTTCATTATTGAATCAAGGTTTCTTCTTGTGCCACCTGGCGCGATTCCTTTGGAGAGAAGCTCCAGAGTTCCAGGAATTATCGGTACGTTAGAAAGATTTAGATGAGCGGATACCTTAGCGCCCTCTACCATCTCCCTGAGATGCCCCAACAATCCGAACCCAGTGACGTCAGAGCAGGCGTTTACACCTATTTCTATCATCGATTCTGCGGCATTGCGATTCAAAGTTGCCATGACGCTTACTGCTTCTGATAGAACTGATTCTGGAGCGATTCCTTGTTTCCCCGCGGTAGTGATAATGCCAGTTCCGATCGGTTTTGTAATAATAAGAATATCCTTCGGATGTGCTCCCGCGTTTGTAATCTGTTCTCCCGGACGGACCAGGCCTGTAACAGATAAACCGTATTTGGGTTCAGCGTCTGCTACAGTGTGTCCGCCAACTATTACTATTCCTGCCTCCAATGCTTTAGAAGCACCTCCTTTCATGATCTCTCCCAGGATGGACATATCAAGGTCAGAAGGAAATCCCACTATATTTAGCGCAGCTATAGGTTTGGCACCCATGGCGTAAACATCGGATAAAGAATTAGCCGCAGCAATTTCCCCGAAAGTGAATGGATCATCCACTATGGGTGGGAAGAAATCTACTGTCATAACTATCGCCAGATCTTCGGAAAGGCGATAAACGGCAGCATCGTCGCTAGTTGATGTCCCAACCAGGAGNTCTGGGTGCGACATGTTTGGTAGCTGTCGCAGAACCTGCGACAGGTCTTCTGGACTAAGTTTAGATGCTCAACCTGCGCATGAAGCCAGACTTGTGAGCTTCACGTCACTGTGGGTATGCCCGATAACCATGACTCGGTTCTCCTTATGTATAAGCTGAGATTGAATGAATTGGCTAATTGACAGGATATCCAGTTTCCGTACACGCTGTTAACGTGACATCACCGGGCAAATAATTTGCACTACCTTGAAGTGGAAGGATTTGGCCATCCTTAATGATAGGTCTACCTCTTTGCATTGAATAGATCGGTTTGCCCAGCACTTCTTTGCCTTCGAACATCGTGAAATCCGAGTTGCAATGCTGCGCCTCCGCTGAGAGCGTGTGTTGCACCGTTGGGTCAAATAGGACAATGTCGGCGTCTGATCCGACCTTGATTGTCCCCTTCTTAGGGAAAATCCCAAAGATCTTTGCGGGATTTTCACACATCACTTGTACCAATCGCGTCAGAGTTATACGTCCCTTATTGACGCCCTCTTCAAAGACAACCGGCAACATCTGCTCAGTCCAGTTACCGCCAAAGCTCGCTTCAAAAATGTTTNCGTTATCTTTGATCTCATCTAGGGCCTCGACCTGGCCTGAACTGCGTCCTCCAGAATATTTGTGTGCTTTNCTGAATCCACAAAAATCGCTTGCAATNGTGTCTATTACTCCGTTTTTCAGTCCCTTCCACATCGCCTCATTGTCAGCTTTTTCCCTGAGAGGCGGTCCTATCTTGGCAAGCGGCCCGTAATCTAGAAGGTGTTGATTTGTAAGATCCAAATACTGAGGACATGTCTCACCAAAAATTTTTGTCCCTTCTGATTTGAACCTTTCGATGACGNTCAATACTTCTCTGGCACTTAAATGCACCACGTAAAGGGGGCATCCAGTCACACTGGCGTAAGTCGCAGCTCTATTAGCTGCTTCGACCTCTAGTATCCGGGGCTGAGATTCTGCGTAAAATTCTNTTCCGGTTTTTCCTTGTTCTATAAACATGTCGGTTAAGTAATCTATGCAATAGCCGTTTTCAGCATGGACCATTGCGATGCCCCCTGCATCAGAAGCAAGAGACATCGCCTCCAGCATCTTGTCATCAGGCATCATCATTCCCCTTTTTGGGTAAGTCATATACATCTTGAAAGATATGACACCCATTTCCATTAGGCGTGGGACTTCTACAGTCACATCGTCGTCACCTAATAAGATGGCATGTACACCAAAATCCAAGTAGGAAATCTGATGAGATTCTTCTATAAAGTCTTGGATTATCTCTGATGTGCTCCCTTCAATTCCCCGGCTTCGCATGTTTTGCATAAATGGAATCACGGTTGTCACGCCACCATAGGCAGAACTCTTGGTAAAACTGTCCATCTTATCAAGATTTATCGGATGGTTATGGGCGTCTATGATTCCAGGGAATATGTACAACCCGGAGGCATCAATCACNTCTTTGGCCGCAACCCTTAAAGGATGTGACCCTACTGAGGAGATAATTTCCCCCGTTACGGCGACATCACATTTGACGACGCCTTCCCCACTGACCAACAGCCCTCCAGTGAAAAGCGTGTCGGCTTGCCTTGAAACCATGATATTCACCTTAATTAAGTGTTGGTATGATATCAGTATAAAGAGTGATAACTAGAAATATATTCACAGTAATGCTAGTTTGGGAATTAAGTGTTAGATAAGGTCGGTNCCAAATGAATCAATTACCCAAAAGATCATCTACCGCTCTTAAGGAATGGGCGGTGGCTGTAGAAGCTATGGCTCGAGGAGATCAGATAATCATTCTCAGAAAGGGTGGGATACATCGAGAGGACAAAGAATTTAGAATTGTTCATCCTGAATTTCTTTTTTATCCGACATACGAACATCAGAAAATTGAGTTGATTAAGCCAACTTATAATAGCCTTTTAGAAGAAATGGCCGACGAGGTTCTCGATAACGGTATCGTTGAGTTTAAGTATTGGGCATATGTTACGGATAAGTTCGAGTTAAGAGATGAGGATGAGCTTGAAAGAATCGCGGACAATCACCTTTGGACGAAGGAATATGCATCTTCTCGGTTTAATTGGCGGCCCAGCCACCCGTTAACAGTGGCGCTTCTTAGGGTCTATAGGCTTGAATATCCTGCTTTTGTTCCCGTACTACCAGAGTTTGCAGGATGCAAATCCTGGGTCGATTTAAGCAACGACATTGAACTCGGATACCTGACTCCCGCTATGTCAGATTCAGAGTACGAAGAAATGGCCAAATATGTAAGAGGGGCGCTGGCAAGATCGCTTACATAAAATGATTGAATTTTGAGGATATCTCGCGAATAACTTGCTATACAATTCTTTTAAAAGCAATGATATCTCGGTTTCAGAGATAGGTTTTGGGCTTTGGACTCTTAGTACACCTGGATGGGCGCAAGCGAAATCCACAAACTCGGTTAATCTGCTCCGTGAAGCCTTTGACCTCGGGATTAACCTCTTTGATGTGGCTGATAGCTATGGAAAAGGATATGGAGAAGACCTGATTCATGAATCTCTAGGTACGGTTAGAAAGGAAATCGTTCTATCAACCAAGGCAGGAATTGATTTCTATTCCCCTGACTTAGAAGGATCGGAGATCAGAAAAAAAAACTTCGACCCTGACTATATATCCTTTGCCTGCGAGCAATCCCTGAGAAGGCTAAACACAGATTATATTGATATATTCCAACTTCATTATCCAGAGCTTACTGACGTGGAGATGGATGGAGCATTCGAAGCTATGCAGCGACTAAAAGAAGACGGTAAGATTCTGTGCTGGGGAGCAGCCCTGGATGACACAAGTAGGTCAGGAGAAATCGCGGAGATCTTGACGGATGACAGAGTAGTGGAAGTAATACATCTTCCCTACAATTTGATCGAACGTGAACCCCTGAAATCTCTTGAAGATAGACTTCATAGATGTGAGACAACCGTTCTCGCGAGGAGGCCGCACTGCTATGGAATGCTAGACGGCTCATTCGAAATGGATTCTATAGAACCGAATTTATTCGAGAATGAGGTTATATCCGTTCCCAAGAAGGTCTCCGGAGCTATTGAGCTTGCACGGAAGGTCATACAATTGTGCAGAGAATTCGACATCGATCCAAGAAAGGCCGCAACACAATTTGTTCTTGAAAATAGTGCCGTTGCATCTGTATTACCTAATATTAAGGATAGTCATAGTTTAAGAGAATTTGTTGAAGATCTTGGCTCGCAGAATAGCAGATCAGAATTGCCTAATGATCTAGTTCTATCATTGGATGAATTTCAATTTTCTTAGTTTGAAGAGGCGTGGATCTCGATTTAATTAGGCTGAGAGTTCTCATTTAATGCAAACTCGTCTTGTATTTCTGCCTCAGGTACTTTTCTAGTCTGGTGGATAGTGGAAGTATCTGCAAACTGAGCTCTTGGTCGTCTGTTATTTCTTGAATTATGATCTCGGTTTGGAGAATCTTCGGAGTATTGGTTTCCAGGTTTACCGGTTTTTATCCTTATCATCTCTCCTTCCAACAACTTGAAGTCCCGTTGTGGAAGGAGGTGCAATTTGTCCCAAAACGCGAGGGGCCAATTTTCAGGAGCCCACCTCTTCACATATTCTAGACCCGGTCCGATCTGCAAACCGTCGAGGTATTGGGTTTCATCAAGAATATACTCTGGGGTTAGTTCGACTCTGAATTTGAAGTCGATTGGCCTGGATTCCGGCATCCAAATTATGGAATCGTCCTCAAAGCACTTCGACTTTATGGTCGCGGAAGCAGTCCAACTTCTGGTTGTTCTTGTATAAAAAAGCACCCTATCGCTTTTTTGCATTCTTTGAGCCCGCTTCCTATAACGGGGTCCCATGCCGAAGAGCTTGTATCCTAACCCTCTGGTGATAGATGCATTTTCTTCTGTTTCCACAAACATCCAATAGTTTGTGCCCATTATTTACTCCCNGTAAAAAGAACTAAATATTATTTTCTATTCTGATAACCTCATTACATTGTACATATGAATGTACAGTTTCCCTGCTTGTTTGAGAAAGTCCAGAGTATTGAGTCCCTTTGAATCATCCATATGGACCTGAACTGCTCTCTGAAACAATGAAAACTCAGTGTGATATACCCTCCTTCCATTTGATTCGATGGCCTTTGCGAATCTTCTTGATTCTTCGGGGGGTACCAACTTATCGGAGGAGTCATGCATCAATAGAACTTCAGCTTTTAAATTATCGATATTNGTACTCGGGGAAATATTCTCAAGGAATTGAGTGGTTCTTGAATTCAACGAGGTTATCGCCTCTCTGGCGGCATCTACATTTGGTCCGGATATGAGTGTCAAAACTGCCCTTCCACTTGAAGACAAATCGTCGGAATCTTGTTGGGTCCATTCACCTGTCTTAATGATCCTATTGAGAATTACCTGATCTTTGTCGAAAGTACCATCAACAATATGGGTTGTTATGAGATTTTGAGTAAGTGAATCTGGATTCCAACGGGTTGAACTAACTTCATCGAACCTGGTTTTAGCTGCCGNGGCTACTATGAAGTCGGCGGCGTCGTAATATCCAGCGAAAGAATTTACGAACGATACCCTGTCGTTAATTCGNAGATCTTGGGATGCTACTATGGACATCGAAGCTCCTGTGCATATTCCTCCCATACCTATTTTCCCAAGCTTTACCCGAGGGTGGTTTTCAAGATATATGAAAGCATCTACAAGTGATTCGATATCTTTTTCCACAATCCTATTCTGATGCTGAGTCTCTAGCCAAGGAATCATCACGACCATTCCTGTTCGTGCCAACCCTTCGGCGAGAGCCACTATCCTGGATTCATCCCTATCCGGTGGTACCACACCCATAAAGAAAACCACAGCTGGATGACTATTTTCTCCCTTTGGTAGGTATAGATCAGCCGAGGCCTTATCCGCGNCTAGGGTCGTAAATGTAATCTTCTCTCTAATAGGGGTTTTGGTAANATATTCCAGTGGTCTAACAGGTATATCNGGTAATACTTGCGGGATAAAAAGTGCAGATTTCACAAAAGCCCTCCCCTGCAAGGTGGAGGTGGTTAGCAGTAAAATTGTCACCATGAAGAGCCCCATATACTGGACTCCTATTTGTATAAACTTCAGAAACCTACCCATTCGGAATTCACTTACTAGTACAATATGCTAACCGTGACGGCAAGAATTCGACTACGTCAGCAAGTATTCTTAAGCTATGTGTAAACTGGTTTGTAAGGCTATCAGTTCAGTAAACTCCCGCATGCCGGATAATTCGAATGAACTCTAACGCTGCCATAATCGTCGCTGCTGGTGTTAGTGCACGGATGGGAAGCATAGATAAGGCTTTCATAAATCTCGCTGGGCGTCCACTAATCTGCCATAGTGTCGATACATTTTTGACTTCAAATCTCTTCGATTCGATAGTCGTTGTGGTAGCTGAGTCAAAATATGAACAAGCAAAAAATGTGCTTTCTGAATTCGTTTCTAATGGGGTAAAGGTAGTGATTGGCGGAAGTCGTAGGCAGGACTCGGTCAGAAACGGACTGGAAGCTATTTCAAAATGCACATTTGTCGCGATTCATGACGGGGCAAGGCCCTGCGTTGCGTTGGATGTTTTGAAACGAGGCCTGGATGCAGTCGAATATGCCGGAGCCGTCGTTCCAGCAGTTCCTGTTGTGGATACTTTCAAAAGGATTAATGAGCTTGACCAGGTGCTAACAACATTAGAACGGAATTCCATTCGCTTAATACAAACACCACAAATATTTAAATATGATCTAGTATTTCGTGCCCATCGAGATGTTCTGAGAGACTCGCCAGATGACGCCTTTATGGTGGAACAGATCGGTGAACCCGTGACTTTATTCGATGGAGATCCAGATAATATTAAAATAACTAGGCCTATTGACTTAAAGATTGCCGAATCGATACTTATTTCAAATAGAGGTGATTAAGCAGCTTGCGATCAGGTGTTGGATACGATGTTCATGCGTTTGTTATAGGGGAAATACTAGTTCTTGGTGGAGTCCAAATCGAACATGATAAGGGTCTGGTGGGGCACAGTGACGGTGACGCTTTAATACACGCCATAATAGACAGCATTCTGGGAGCGGCTGGACTTGGTGATATAGGAATTCATTTTCCCTCTGATGCCCCCCAGTTGGAAGGAATAGCCAGCACAACTCTTCTCAAGAAAGTAAAAGAAAAGGTGGAGTCGGCAGGCTATGGGACTATTTTTATCGATGCTACAATCATCGCGCAAAATCCAAGAATGACACCATATATATCATCAATGAAAAAAATCTTATCTCGTATTATTGAAATAGATAGTGAGTCGATCAATATCAAAGCCACGACTACTGACGGATTGGGGTTTATAGGCAGGGAGGAAGGTATAGCTTGCCTTGCAATTTCAACTCTGGAAGAACTTAAATGAGGCTTTATAACACCTTAACAAGACATGTAGAAGACTTTGTGGTTAAGGACTATAAGGTCAATATGTACGTGTGTGGAATTACGCCATATGCCCCTTCCCATTTGGGCCATGCCATGTGCGCTGTCGTGTTCGACATTGCTAGAAGGTATTTGGAATTTAGAGGTTTTTACGTAAGACACATTCAAAACTTTACCGATATTGATGACAAGATGATTGTAGCGGCATCTGATGAAGGTATTGAGGTGTCAGCTCTCGCCGAGCGTAACATTCGGTCCTATTTAGAGGAATTGAATGCCCTCAACGTTTTGCCTGCAACAGAATTTCCGAGAGCGACAGAAGAAATTGAATCAATCATAGAAATAATCAGCGGGTTAATTCAGAATGGCTTTGCATACGAAGTGGACGGAGACGTGTATTTTCGGGTTCGGAATAATGATGATTATGGAAAACTCAGTAATAGAAATCCAGAAGATCTTATTGCGGGAGCTCGGCTTGAAGTAGATGAAATTAAGGAATACCCTGGCGATTTCGCGCTTTGGAAGTCTCATAAGAAGGGAGAGCCTGCATGGGGGAGTCCATGGGGCAAAGGTCGGCCGGGTTGGCATATTGAATGTTCGGCCATGTCTATAACTTATTTGAATGAGAGCATTGACATTCACGGAGGAGGACTTGACCTTGTTTTCCCGCATCATGAGAACGAAATCGCACAGTCAGAGTCGTTTACTGGAGTAATTCCTTTCGCTAAATTTTGGATGCACAATGGTACTCTGCAATATGGCGACGACAAGATGAGTAAATCGATCGGTAATGTCTTTTCTATAGAGAACGCATTAAAGGAATATTCCCCNGACTCTCTTAGAATGTTTTTCCTTAGTTCGCATTACAGAAACCCTCTAACTTTTACCGATGACTCCGTCCAGAGCCAAAGTAGAGCTTTGGACAGGCTCAAACACTCTCTAAAGGCTCGGTCCGGAGGCGGCGAGGAAATGGAGCACATTTTATATCGCCACAGATTCATCGAAGCAATGGATGAAGATCTGAATACTCCGAGAGCCTTAGCAGTTCTCTTTGATCTCGCCAGGGACATCAATAGGGAATCCTCTTCCGGGTTAGACGTGATAAAGGCTCAGAAGACCCTGGCTGAACTTTCAGGAGTGTTGGGATTAACTCTCTCCGACCAGAATTCTTACTCCGATGGCGATATCGCTCCTTTTGTAGAGATGCTCATTAATGTACGGTCAGAGTTAAGAGAAGTTAAACAGTTTGAATTAGCGGACAATATTAGAGAAAAGCTTTTCCAACTTGGAATATCCCTTGAAGATACTGAAGAAGGGACTATTTGGAGGCTTTCCTGAAGAACCTGGTCGACATCTAAGAGGGTTTAATAAGCCACGCACTTACGATTGCGACAAGGATAAATACAACAACTAGACCAATTGTGAATCTGAACAAAGCCAGTTCAACGCCGCGCCGAGTTCTATAAGAAGATTCAGCGGCTCCAAATAAAGCGGTACCCTGCCCTCTAACTTGCACAAGGATCACGCCAACTAGGAGGACGGATATTAGTAGCATTATTATGTTGACGAAGGTTGACATATATTCCAATACTCAACAACTATTATAACCTGAAAAAAAGTTGCTATTTTACAAAATCAGTAGAGGACACTTTCCCTTCATAAACTTCCAAAACTAACTTGGCTAATTTGTGGGGGTCGTGCCGTACCGGATGATCTATGTCCACTATATCCCCCTCGGCTATTTGAGGGTTATTTTCGACAACGGAAGATAGGTGGACAGACTCCCCTTTGAATTCCTTACCTATGTCACGGATATTGTTATTGACAATTACCCAATCTACTATTTCAGGATTTGTATGTTGTTGCAAGGCCGCGATGTGGTCCGATACATCGTACCCTTGCGTTTCACCCATTTCCGTCGCTACATTGCATATATATATCCGTGTTGCTTTAGTTTCCATAATGGCCTTGCTAATGCCAGATACCATGAGATTTGGAAGGATGCTAGTATAAAGGCTTCCGGGCCCCAGAACTAAAACATCCGCTTCTAAAATCGCCTCCACCGCCGGGACATACGCTTGTGCTGTGGGCGGGTCTATATAGAGATTCTCAACGATACCTCCTCTGCTTGTTATGTTCGACTCGCCTTCTATGTAAGTTCCGTCAGTTAGCCTCGCAGAAAGCCGTATGTTCTCTGTAGTAGCTGGAGCTATTGCGCCTCTCACTGCTAGCACTTTGCTCGATTCAGATAATGCTTCTTCAAAACTGTAAGTGATATGTGACATTGCAACTAAGAAAAGGTTTCCGAAACTATGTCCTTCTAAGCCATTTCCCTTTGTAAACCGGTATTGCAATAATTTAGGTAGCAGGGATTCTTCATCTGACATCGCCACAATACAGTTGCGAAAATCTCCCGGAGGGAGTACTCCTAGTTCTCTCCGAAGTCTGCCGGAACTTCCTCCATCATCGCCAACACCAATTATGGCCGTAAGATTGTCGGTATGGTGTTTCAATCCTTGCAATAATACGGACATTCCGGTGCCTCCGCCTATCGTAACTATTCGAGGTCCTCTCTCCCTAGATCGTCTTGTNTAGAGAGTTTCCCCAAGAGATCCTAAAGTAGGCCTTCCTANGATAAGTGGGGAGAGAGTCCTGTATAACCCNGCNAACCCNCCNANGATGGCTAANCCTCCNNATATTAGTAAAAGNATNGCCAAAGGAGNTTCTGCATATANNGTAAGAAAATCTGGATTTCTTNAATCTANAAATTGCCTTNCGAAAAATGTGATNCCNACCGACCATATAGCTATACCTANGGAGGCCAGAAGCAACCATCGTTTGAGCCCAATACCCGGATGAAGAAGTCTAAATAACCGTAATATTTCAGGATATCCCTTTAAGCTAAACAGAGAAGNTAGTGCCAATNTCTACCTCAATTTCTCCAACGACTNTTCTAGTAGNTCAGTCGCGATTTGAGGATTCNCTGTCCCTTTAGTTATCTTCATCACTTGTCCTAACATATANTTTACGACAGACTTCTTGCCTGCGTGAAAGTCGGCTAAAGCCGCGGGGTTCTCCTCGATAACTCTGTTAATAGTGGAACTAATGGAATCAACGTCGCTGATTTGAGACATACCCATCTTTTCCGAAATGAGAGAAGGTGTGCCTCCGTTTNTGAAGATTTCTTCTAATACTACCTTGGCCATGCTNTTGCTCAGATTACCCTGNTCAGTTAANACAATGAGTTCAGCAAGAGAAAGCGGGCTGATACCAGAGNTTTCAAGTTNTTGTCNGNTTTCATTAATNAGNCGCGCTAACTCNACATTNATTAGATTTGNCGCTNTCTTAGCGCGCAATTTAATATCGAACTTATTGTACGAGTCGAACCCCTTGATAGTCTTATCGAAGAAGTCGGAAAATGTCTTGTTAGCGGTTAATAGATTGGCGTCATATTCAGAGAGTCCAAATTCATTGATGTATCTATCTCTTTTGTGGGCGGGCAATTCGGGAATTTGGGAGCTGATCTCTCTGACCCATTCTCTGGAGATATAGACCGGTGGGAGGTCTGGTTCAGGGAAATATCTGTAGTCAGACGCATATTCCTTTGTTCTCTGACTCACTGTGGTACCGCGCTCGTCCGACCATCCTCTAGTTTCTTGGATTATAGGTTCACCGGATTCAATCATGTCTCGCTGGCGATCCTCTTCATATTTNAGCGCTNTGAAAACAGATTTAAAACTGTTTACATTCTTGATTTCAACTTTTTCCCCCAATTCCGATTTNCCAAGGGGACGAATGCTGATATTTGCGTCACATCTGAAACTACCCTCTTCCATGTTTGCTGTGCTGGCTCCTATATAACGAACAATGGAATGTAAACNAGTTAAGTAACTGTNGGCNTCTTCTGGGCTTCTCATGTCCGGCTCACTCACTATTTCCATTAGTGGAACGCCAGCTCTATTTATATCTAGCAAGCTATATCCCTCACCGTGAGATTCTTTCCTGTGAAGAAGNTTCGCTACGTCTTCTTCAAGGTGAACCCTGGTGATACCTATGATTTTTGAANTACCNTTTGCGTCTTGAACTTCTAGTTCNCCTCGCTCNGCGATCGGNCGNTCAAATTGGGAAATTTGATAACCTTTCATGAGATCTGGGTAAGGATAATTTTTTCGGTCGAACTTAGTCAGTTTAGAAATATCACATCCTAGCGAAAGCCCTGTCCTTACTACCAATTCGACTGCCCGCTTGTTTACAACGGGGAGGACCCCAGGCATTCCCATACACACAGGACATACCTTTGTGTTTGGAGGGGAGTCTTGGTAGTCAGAGTCGCATGAGCAAAACATCTTGCTATTCGTAAGGAGCTGGGAATGGACTTCTAGTCCAATTATTGTTTCGTATTCTACTTGCATGTTCAAAACTAGTTACTTGATGGATTATCTGTTGCCGAGNTAATGGGATCCGCAGTGTGTNTTGATTCTCGCAAAGATTATAAGCGATGGGCAGTCGAGAAAGAATATGGGGANCAAAATNGGTTCACGATGTGGGATTACNAATTTCATCTTGTGACCAACCTGCTTCCCCTATAAATGGCACGAATCTGCAACCAATCACTGATTTAACTGTGTATCCAGTGAGGTGTTTTTTTAATCGGATGATTGATTGCCCATTCAAATCTCCTATCGGACATACGAGCCTTCCAAGAGGAGTGAGTTGGTCCAATAAATCGAAAGGAATCCTAGGGAGAGCTGCTGAAACGATAATTNCATCAAATAGNTTACTTTGCCTCAGCCNGATTTTTTTCTCCGCGAGATGAAATGATANATTGGTAATTCCCAGTTTCTCTATATTANTCCTTGATGCTGTCAACAATTCCGGGATCCTTTCCACTCCAACTACTTCACTGCATAGATTGGACAGGATGGCGCATACATAGCCACTGCCAGAGCCTATCTCCAACANATTGTCACCAGAACGTACCGATAATTCACGTAACATCATTGCGATCAGAGAGGGTTGAGAAGTCGTCTGATTGTGACCGATTTTCAATGCTCTATCGTCAGAGGAGAACCGTTTGTTATCTTCTGGAAGAAAAATTTGTCTAGGTACGAGTTTCATGGCAGCGACTATTCGCTTGTTCTTTGAGCGNGTTTCCCATAATTGTGAAAGTTTGAAATCTGANATCANATTTGNCCCNAAATCCATTCAACTTGTTTTAGTATCTGTTTATGGTTGTTCCTAATGGTTAACCGGGATATCAATTTTATGAATGATAAAGACACAATATCATCCGAACTATACGACGCGATCGTTATTGGTGCAGGCCCTTCAGGAAATACCGCNGCTACTGAGCTTAGTTCAGGCGGTATGAAAACACTTGTTCTAGACCAACGCGACATCATAGGAGACAAGCTATGTACAGGCATCATCGGAGTTGAGTGTGCTTCAGTTGTGCCCCCTAGGGCAGAATTGGTTTATCGTAGTGCCTCTGAAGTTAAAGTCCATTCCCCGAATGGGACTAGCCATACACTGGGTGACGATACATGTCANGCTCTAATAATTGATCGGGTATCGTACGTACAAGATATGGCTAAGGATGCGATGCAATCAGGGGCTGATTATCTTCTTGGTTCACGTGTAGATTTGATCAATATAGACGACTCTAAGGTCCAAGTGTTTGGGAGCTCCGGGGAGCGGAGNTTTTCNTTTNCCGCTCGAATTGTCATATTGACAGGAGGATTCAGAACCAGTCTTCTTAACCAAGTAGGTCTAGAAAAGAATAAGCAGTTAGATTATTTGGTGGGCACTCAGATCAGGGTCAANGCCNANAACTTAAGCCANACCAATATTTATACAGGATCTGACGTATCTCCGGGCTCGTTTGCCTGGTTGGTACCCACAGATGGGAATGATGCCCTTCTAGGAGGAGCTTCAAGGGAGCGGCTCAATGGTCGCCTTGACGGATTGATAGATACATTATTAACTGATGGGACAATTACCGAGCCGATATCTTCAGCANAAAACTGGGGTATTCCGCTNAAACCCATTCCTNGAACATTTGCTTCAAGAGTCTTAGTCGCCGGCGACGCTGCAGGATTNGCTAAACCAACAACAGGTGGAGGTATATATTATGCGATACTTTCGGGCAAAATCTCTGCTGAAACGGCCCTCGAGGCGGCCGTAAATGGAGATTTCAGCGATGAAAAGCTTTCAACCTATGAGAAGAGATGGAAGGAGTCGTTTGGCAATGAACTCCGCGTTGGATTTTACGCGAGGCTTCTTTACGAATCCCTAGATGACAAATCGTTAAATGACCTCCTTGAGTTGTTTTCATCGGAGCGGGTGCAGGAGGAGCTATTGTTGAAAGAAGGATTCTCTTTTGACAGGCATGCTTCTGTAATTGATAAAACTATCCGTAACAGAGAGATCTCACACACACTGAAAACTCTAGGACCGAGGGCAGCGGGGATACTTGGTAGGTTATTGAAGAACGTCTTTCTGGAAACTGTTTACAGGTAGATTTATCCCAAGAGCTTGTTAAGCACTGCCATTCTTGCAAAGAGTGCATTTTCTGATTGCCGGTAAAATGCCAATCGCGAATCTTTTATCTCGATTGAAAAATCACCACTCCTTTGCATCGGATCTAAGATTATAGAATCAGATTTGAGCATTGACACGAATTTACTATCTATTTTGGAAATAAAGGAATTTCTGGATTTTAATAGCTCNTAATGGGCCATGGTTCGTGGGCCATTTAGATAAACTACATCGGACCCTTTAATTCCTGATAATTCTTGTAAATATGAGAGGTTCAGTCCACGTTCCTTACAGGCCTTTTCTGTTTCTGGTGGCACCTGCCCACTGAACGGTAAGAGGCGAACCTCAGTGTTGTTGAACAGGGATAGCCCGAGCAATAAAGCGCAAACATTCCGATGTTCTAGTCTTCCCAGAATAGAAACAATTTTGTTGTCGACACTACCAAGTTCCCGGTGGATTGTGTATATGTCAGCTATTGCCTGAGTGGGATGGTCGTCGTTGCTCCCGCCATTTATCACGGGAATACTTGAAGCTTTTGATGCATTTTCTATAATGCCTCTTTCGCTGCTGCGAATGACTACTCCATCGATGTGTAAGCTATGTAGAATTTCTACAGTATCTTCTATGTAATTTGCTGTTGTTACTGGAAAAAATTGTGATGCATCTTCAGTGTGTAAAGGGTGTCCTCCCAGCATCGTAATGGCTCGCTCAAAGGAAATTCTTGTCAAGAAACTTGGCTCATAAAACAGTGAAAACAAAGTTTTACCTTTGAGCTGTTGTCCGTTTACTGGATTGCATCTCAAAAAATCGCAAGCAGGAAAAATGTCTTTCTCAAGATATTCCCTTGTTATTGTTTTCGTATCTTTGAGATGTTCCAATTGCATGCCGAATCCCCTATTTCAAGAAGGCGTTAAACTTAACGTATTTTTCAGGGGCCAACGTAACTCTTAGCCCGACAAATAGTGTCGTATGAATCTTGTGTTTACAACGAATCGTTTCTCCTGAACGTGTCTTTACCCAGAACAATGTGTCGTCTCCCCTAAACTCTTTTCTAATAACAACGTTATTTCCTTTGGGGTCGGGAGTCATAACAAAATCGTTGGGCCGCACGGCTACAACAACATTGGTTCCGTTTTCCATCATTGAATGGGTTCGTCTCTCAATTGACCCCAAAGACGTTTCGATTGATTCTCCTTTTGTAATTCCTTCTATGAAGTCGCAACTTCCACTTAGTGATGCTACTTTCTTCGTGTTTGGCCAAAAATATATTTTGTCAGGAGGATCTATTTGTTGGATATTGCCATCTACCATGATTGCAACTCTGTCAGAAATCGAGAATGCCTCCTCCCTATCGTGAGTTACAAATAGCGTTGTAGATCCGCTGTCTCGTAATATTCCCCTAACCTCGTTGCGAACTGAACCCCTAAGAGAGGCGTCAAGATTTGAGAAGGGTTCGTCCATAAGCAACAAAGATGGTTCAGTAGCTAAAGTTCTTGCGAGAGCTACTCTTTGTTGTTCTCCACCAGATAGTTCTGATGGGAAACGAGATATTAGTTTTCCAATTCGCGTCAGATCAAGAACCTTCTTTAGTTTTGTCTCCTGATCTTTCTTTGAGAGGGTGGATATTCCAAACAGAATATTTTCCCTCACAGACAGGTGAGGAAACAGAGCATATTCTTGGAACACCATACCGAGGACTCTTTTGTTAGGCGGTACATTGATGCCTTTACCAAAAAGGCGCTTATGCTCGAGTTCGATACTTCCCTCATCAGGTTTTTCTAAACCCGCAATTAATCTTAGTAGAGTTGTTTTTCCGCAGCCGCTCGAACCCAGGATAGAAACAATCTCGCCATGATTCAAGTCTAGATCAAGACCGGTTATAGCAATTACTTCACTAAATCGCTTTGAAATTCCGCGGCACTTCAGTAGAACTTTATCCATAATCTGCCAGACTCAACGTTTAAATCCACTTTTGGCTAGGATCAATGTTAGCGGTACGGATGATAACAATATTAAGATAAGGGAAGGTAATGCGGCCTTCGCGAAAAAAGCTTCCGACGAATACGACCAGATCTCTGATGTAAGAGTACTGAAATCTAACGGTGATAGCATTAACACTGCCGGCAATTCCTTCATAGTTACCAGGAACACTATTGCACCTCCCATCACTATCCCTGGCTTTAACAGCGGTAAAGTTACTGAAATCGATGTTCTTAATGCACCCCTCCCAAGTGTTCGTGAAGATTCATCGATTCTTGGGCTAATCTGTAACATAGTACTTCTTACAGCTCCGAGTCCGGTAGGCAGGTAAAGGATAAAGCAGGCTAAGACTAGCAACCAAATTGACTGATATATGGGCTTGCCGATCTGAGCTGCGAAAAAGACTAATGAGATAGAAACAGCGACGCTCGGTAGGGCAAACCCTGTAAAGCAAGCCTTCTCAACTAATCCACTGAAATAATTTCTGTGCCGAACTGATAAATAGGCGACTGGTATCACAGACCCTATGACTGTAACCGAAGTTAATATCGCAAGTGTTAATGAGTTTAAAGATGCTCCGAAAAGTATAGATAATTGTTCACCACTGGAAATTCCCCTCAATAGCCAGTAGGTCAGAACACTCATGGGGATAACCACCGAAACCAATACAATCGACCCACAGAAAAAAATATCCGTTTTGGGTGAAGACCGTACTGTTGAGGATTTGGCTAATGTTGACGTGTTAATGGTGTTGGACACGAGTGCCTGGATTCAGCTCGGCCCGATGGGAGACGTTGTACGTACCACCAAGGCTAAAAAATTTATCCTGGATCATCATGTTGGGGAAGACGATCTGGGTGCTGAATTATTTAAAGACCCCGTTTCGGAAGCAACCGGTTCGCTGGTTTTGCAGGCCGCACAACAGTTGGATGTGCAGCTCACACCGGAAATTGCCACGCCGTTATTCGCT
>PAOO01000022.1 GCA_002708065.1 Chloroflexota bacterium | reverse complement strand
CGCTGGGTTGTAGCGTTCCATTAGCGGTGTCAGTTCTAATCGCACTGAATTACGGGTGAATTCTACTGAAAGATTTGTTGAATCTATTCTCGGAGTTAGTCTCGCCTTGGCACAGTATGATTCCACGGCAATACGTGAAATTGATAACAATGGCCTAAATAGATTCAAAGTTGTCCCTTCCATAATACGAGTAGAAATCAGTTCCATCCCCTTAAGTCCATTCAGCCCTGAACCTCTCATAACATGCATCAACACAGTTTCCACCTGATCATCAGATGTATGGCCAAGTGCAACGGCAGATGATCCAAATTTGGACGATGTACTTGCCAAGAATTTGTGTCTTTCGCGCCTCGCAGCATCTTCTATGGACAGTTTTCGTGACTTCGCGATCCTGGGAATATCAACAGATCCTACTTCACAAGGTATACCGATTCTGTTGCAGAAGTCTTTTACGAAAGCAGCGTCAGATTTTGAATCCTCCTCTCTTATACCGTGATCTAAATGGACGACAGTAAGGCGAATTCTCGTCAGTGCGGCAGTACGGTGGAGGGCGTGGACCATTGCAAGAGAGTCTGGTCCGCCAGATACTGCCGCAGTTATCGCTTTACCATTAAGGTTGCTCGAGTAGACAGCCTCTGAAATGGTTTGAAGAAATTTGTCAGAGGATTCTGGCATAGAGCAGTTACTTAATTGCAACTAAAAAGAGTTGTGTCCTGAATTGAGGTGGGAGGTGTCATTGACTCCTAGAACAATGCCACTTTTACCTTTGACCTGCACGCTTGATAAAGATCCCAAATCAACCCTAATTCTGTTGTATTGGTTGGAATTAAGTCCTAACGTCCGACAGATGATTCCCTGAATGGGAAAAAGATGTGCGACGACTATGACATGCTCATTATCGCATTCTTCTGCGATTTTTAGGAACGCCTTCNAGGCACGGTNATGAACTTCACCTAATGTCTCTNCCCCGGGAGGCCTGGTGGTGGTGGCGTCGCTTNTCCATTGGGCCATATATTCCGGATATAATTCCTCCATTTGTGACGCTTTTATCCCCTCCATATCTCCGGAATTCATTTCACGGAGACCGGCTATTCTTATTGGGCTGAGTCCGGTAAGAATTTGTAAATAGTTGGCACTTTCTACAGCTCGAAAGTAGGGACTACAGTAGACGGCCTTAGGGCGAAACATTGCTGCCCTGCGTGCTGCGGCCTCTGCTTGGGTCTTTCCTAAGTCCGTGAGAGGTACGTCGCTAGTACCAAGCACAAGGCCTTCCTTGTTAGCCTTAGTCTCCCCGTGTCTGATTAGTGTGAGTATCGTCGACAACTGGCTCTCCATTCATATTGTTTCTGTTCTTAACGTTGTCACCTTCTGAACTTGGAGCGATACGCTTTCTTATCATTACAGAATCTATTCTGAAATGATCCATTTCTTCAACTCTGAAGAGAAGGGTACCGTACTCGAACTGATTTCCTACAGTTGGAATTTCACCTAGCTGGGCAAGAACAAATCCGGCAATAGTTTCATAGTCTCCCTCAGGAAGGCCGAGATTCATTTGGTCATTCACTTCCTCTATTCCCATACCGCCTTCGATCCGATATACGTTCGGTCGAATACTCGCATACTCTTCCTCAGGAGATTGCCCTTCTTCGCCAACTCTTCCCACAACGACCTCAGTGAGTCGTTTTATTGTTACTAACCCTGCAATNCCACCATACTCATCAAGACAGATTGCTATCTGGTGGCCTGTCTTTCGAAGCTCTTCAAATAATTCTGAAACTAGCTTTGTTTCTGGAACGAAATACGCATCTCGAACGATGTCCGTAACTGAGNCGTCTTCACTTATCCTTTTGGTCGCGAGCCCCCGCAATATATCTTTTGCGGATATGATTCCAACTATGTCATCCCGCGTGTCTTTGAATACTGGGAATCGAGTGTGGGAATGCTCCATGTAAAGTTGTAGAAATTCTCTGAGAGTGACTCCACGCGCAATGCTGANTATTTCTGTTCTGGGAGTCATCACCTCCCTGGCTTGGCGGTCNCCAAAGCGAAATACGTTCTCAAGCATTTCGGCCTCGACTGGTTCCACNGTTCCCTCAGCCTCACCGATATCTATCATAGAAAGGATCTCACCTTCCGTCACCGTTTCGTCGGCCTGGTTATTACGCCCAAATAGATCCTGCGAACGGTTGGAGAGCCATTGCAGAAAGAGTATGGCTGGAAACATGCATAATTCAATTGCTTTTAAGGGCCGGGCNTATAAAAATGACATGCGCTCCGCCTTTCTGACTGCGATACTCTTTGGGATGATTTCCCCGAATATGAGTAGTACGACGGTGCCGGATATGGTGGCAACCAATATAGCTAAAGGACTGTCTTCGATTAATCTGACAGCTAGGACAGTGATTATTGCTGTAAAGGCAACATTAACCAGGTTGTTTCCTAGGAGTATTGTGGATAATAGTCGCTCGATGTTTGAAACCATGTTTGCAACTCGCCTTGCCCCAGGAACATTTGTGTTTACCAGGTGAGAAAGGCGAGTCCTCTGTAGAGATAGGAATGCAGCCTCAGAACTCGAAAAGAAAGCGGATAGGACTAGAAACACCCCGATCAGTGTGATACTGAGGATTGTGTCACCGTTCAAATGCTGATCCTCCTAGGTACCGATAGGTTGAATCGCTACCTAGATAAATGATTTTCTCCGGCACTCTATATTAATTATAGAACGTAGATAAGGGAATCTAAGAAATAGATGGGTTTTCCGGAGGGTTTGGATCAATTAACCAAAGCGCTGTCCAGGCTTGATTGGCGGCGTTTTTCGAAATGCCGTAAGTAAAGCCTCGTCGTCTTAGGTGACCGATAAGTTTTTGATGGAACTTATTTTCAGGGAGATTTGAAAGTGCTCTTGATTTCTTTGACGCTGCATATAATGCTGCTTCTAAATCATCGATATCAGAAGTGACAGATAATGAAAGATCGCGAGATACTCCCTTCATTTCAAGTTCGCGTCTTACAGTGGACGCACTTTTCGGTCTTGAGTTTTTCCTGCTTTCAGTAAACATACGTGCGAATCTTTCATCATTGAGTAAGCCCTCTCGATACATCTGCGCCAGCGTTTCCCGTACGACTGAGGTTCCAAACCTCTTTGAGAGGCGAAGACGTACTTCGGCTTCACTCCTTAATCGATAGTTGATAAATCGGCGCGCGGCCTTACAGGATTCCTGAAGTTCATCGAAGTTTGTTGCTGAATTAGATAGTGAAGATTTTGGAGAATCGTTTTCACCGATGAATTTCAATCCTGATCTAACATCTTGGTTGGTTTGATATTGCACGGGAGATTATTCGGTACCACTGCTATATGAACTATCAGCCGGTATGATGATATCGTCTAGAGGTTCGGGGTTTAACGCTGCCCTGACGAGCTCATCTATTTCGTCGGTGAGAACCGGATTCTCTTTTAAAAAGATCTTTGCGTTTTCTCTACCCCGGCCGATTTGAACTTCACCGAATGAGTAAAATGCCCCGCTTTTTTTAACTATGGAGTTCTCCACGGACAAATCTAGAAGGTCTCCTTCCCGGCTTATTCCCTCGTTAAACATGATGTCAAATTCGGCGGTTTTGAATGGAGCCGCTACTTTGTTCTTGACGACCCGTGCTCTAACACGATTGCCTAATATATCCGTTCCTTGCTTTACAGACTCTAGTCTTCGAAGGTCTATGCGGACTGAGCTGTAGAATTTGAGAGCTCGGCCCCCTGGTGTTACTTCAGGGCTTCCCCAGAAGACTCCGACCTTTTCCCTAATCTGGTTTATGAAGACCACAGCGGTGTTCGACTTGCTGATAGAAGAGGTTAACTTTCGGAGTGCCTGTGACATTAATCGTGCTTGCAACCCAACATGTGTGTCACCCATGTCTCCTTCCAATTCCGCCTTGGGAACCATGGCAGCCACACTATCTATAACGACAATGTCAACAGCACTGCTACGGACTAGATATTCACAGATCTCTAGAGCCTGCTCCGCCGTATCTGGTTGGGAAACTAGAAGGTTTTCAATATCGACTCCACATTTGCCGGCGTAGCTAGGGTCTAGTGCGTGTTCGGCGTCTATATAGGCGGACATTCCACCTTTTCGTTGGGCGGATGCCATTACGTGGTACGTAAGCGTCGATTTTCCAGATGATTCAGGACCAAAAATCTCTGTTACTCTACCGCGAGGAATACCGCCTATGCCTAGAGCATTATCTAATGAAGGAGAGCATGTTGAGATGGCGTCTACACTAATGTCTTGAGCGTCGCCAAGTTTCATGATAGTGCCCTTGCCGAAATGTTTATCTATCTGACTTATAGCTAAATCCAGGGCCTTTATCTTTTCGTTGTTATCTGGCATGGATTTCTCCTTTTGCTAACCCTGCTTATGATGCATCAGTCTAGGCGTAGGTTGTTTAACCCCCAGAAGCCCGGGGAATTCGCTAGTTTGATAAATTGGATTGAGAATAGCATAATTTCATGACTAAGTAAACACATATGTTCTAATAACTTTTACAATATACAGCAAAGGCCTTGTAGCAAGTTACGAAATATCCGACCCGATTAGATCAGTGAAGGTTGATGTATCAAGATAATGCAAAGGCCGCCGCGTTGGGGGGTGACATCGGGATCGGTGAGGAGGGCATTAATCTGAATCAGATATGGATCTAGAACGGCGCTTTCTATTGCTTAAGTACCAATACATCATTGAAATTTAGGAGATTAGATCTTGTAGAGTTTCTCCAATGAATCCCGGTCCTGGAATGATAGAAACTCCAGCCGCTGCAAGAGCTTTAACCTTTTCTTCAGCCTTTCCTGCAGAGCCGGTTATGATTGCGCCTGCATGCCCCATTCGTTTACCGGGAGGCGCGCTCTGACCTACAACTAAAGCTGCGATTGGCTTGGTAAAGTTATCCTTGATGTATTCCGCAGCTTCTTGTTCCTTAGTGCCTCCTATTTCACCAATCATAACAACGCTGTCTGTTTCAGGATCGTCTTGGAATTTCTGAAGGATTTCTATAAAGGTAACTCCTGATACAGGGTCACCGCCGATTCCTACACAAGTCGATTGTCCTATACCCAGGTTAGTTAGTTGACCGACCGCTTCATATGTCAAAGTACCGCTGCGTGACACGACACCGGTCTTTCCAGCAAGGTGGATGTGTCCGGGCATGATCCCCATCTTGAAGCTCTCTCCGGGTGAGATAATGCCTGGGCAGTTCGGGCCTATGAATATGACATCTTTATCTTTAATGTAGCGAACTACGTTAATGCTATCGTGAACGGGGATACCTTCTGTGATGCAGGCAATAACGCTTATACCGGCATCAACTGCTTCGGCGATAGCATCCGCAGCGAATGCAGGTGGAACGAAAATCAAGGAAGCGTCCGCTTGGGTCTCGTCTACAGCCTGCTGCACAGTATCGTAAACTGGGACAGTGTCAGTGAAAGTTTGGCCCCCCTTTCCCGGCGTAACACCTGCCACTAGATTGGCCCCGTATTCCGCAGAACGTTCCGCGTGGTAGCTTCCCTCCTTCCCGGTAATGCCTTGAACGAGAAGGCGGGTATTTCTGTTAACTAATATGCTCATAGAGTTCTCCCGAGAAAGATCAGCAATAAATTAGGTTTATATTAAGAAAACTGGCTTATCGCGTTCGCCGCATCTTCCAGAGTTTCCACTAGAGTTACATCAAGGTTGGAATTAGATAAAATTTCCCTACCTTCATCTGAATTGGTACCAAGCATCCGGACTATCATAGGCTTGGAGAGGTCGGGTACCTCCTTGATTGCCATGACGAAACCTCTGGCAGCTATGTCACACCTTAGGATACCGCCGAACAGGTTGACTAGGATCGCCTTAACATTTTCATCGGACAGGACGATTTTAAGTGCTTTTGAAACTTTCTCTTCATCCGCTCCTCCCCCTATGTCGAGGAAATTCGCTGGTGAAGCCCCTGCTGAGCTGGTGACGTCCATCGTAGCCATTGCGAGGCCTGCTCCATTCACGATGCATCCAATGTTTCCATCTAGTTTCACATAGTTGATGTCATGTTCACGGGCTTCTACTTCCAGTGAATCCTCTTGGGAATGGTCGAACATAGCTTGAATATCTTTATGCCTGAAAATTGCATCATCGTCAATGTTGAGTTTCGCATCGGCTGCTAGCAAGTGGCCATCTTTCGTTAAGACCAAAGGATTGATTTCTGCNAGAGAAGCATCTGTNGAAACAAATGCTTGATANAGGTTCTGCATGAGTGATGCAGCCTCTCTTATCTGCCCTTGNTGTAGCCCGAGAGAGTACGCAATTTTTCTGCCGTGGAATGGTTGCAGGCCTAGAACTGGGTCGATGGGAACCTGTATGATTTTCTCAGGGGTATTCTCCGCGACTTCCTCTATATCCATACCGCCTTCGGCGCTGGCTATAGCNACTACTCCCTTTGTAGCTCCGTCGATGACCATTCCTAGGTANAACTCCTTCTCTATCTCTAGGCCCTCTTCGATGAGGACGCTTTCNACCGGGACACCATTAGGTCCAGTTTGAAAAGTAACCAGATTAGTCCCTAGCATTTCGGATGCAGCCTGTTCGGCAGATCCAGGTGAACTAACTACCCTAATCCCCCCAGATTTCCCCCTCCCCCCGGCATGTACTTGAGCTTTAACAACTACGGTACCTCCCATCTCAAAAGCAGCAGCNGCCGCTTGGCTTGGAGTTCTGGCAATTGTTCCCTTAGGGATAGGCACGCCGTATTTGGAGAGTATCTCCTTCGCTTGAAATTCGTGAAGTTTCATTAGTTATCCCCCATGTTTTTTCCCCAGATTAGTTCAAATGCTTTGAGATGGCGGAGGGTGTGGGATTCGAACCCACGATACCCGTTAGGGTATGCCAGTTTTCAAGACTGGTGCCTTCGTCCGCTCGGCCAACCCTCCTCACATATCGTATGGACGCCACTTTGACTTGGCGCAGAAGCGCNCGAAAGCAGTTATCCGATGACTACATTAGTAATCACTGGAAACCGACCACGTGAATATTCTATTGTGTGACCTCTAGTAGGGGCAATAAGATTCTAATCACATCGATCTATGTGAAACAAATCTACACGGGGCTGTGTCTCCTAAACGAAAGGCCATGGGACATTTCTATAAGGGTCAAGTATAGGCAGTATTGGGTCTTCAATCATTCTCTTCAGCCTCTGAAGAAGAGCCTGCATTTCTTTCTCTGAAGTCTGATCTTGTANAGAAGATCTTATATTTCCGACTGATTCCAACCTATTTGCTAATGACTTAAGATCTGAAATTAGGCGCTGCGGAATTGTTGTGCCGCAGTACTCAAGCATAACCGTTCGGAGTTTAAAGGATTGGTGAAACGTAAGACCGTGGTCTATGGACCATATTTTCTGATTATTATCGAGTATACAATGACCNGCTTTTCTGTCAGCGTTATTCACTAGGAGATCAAAAACAGCAAATTTGGCCAGTTCTTCTTCTAGGTCCTCTCTCATTTCGAAATATGTCACTCTGGGATCGCAGTCCTTATAGAGCTGCACGGAGCCGATTCCGTAAGGCCCNTCACGCACGATGGTAAGGGGTATATTGGGCCAACCGAGTTCTCTGCTTAGTAGATAGGCTGCGTACTCCCTTTTGTATAGAGTGCCGTACGGAAAATCGTGTAGAGGTTTTTCTCCATCCCGGGGCTTATAGATAGCGCGTATGCATTTGGATTGTTCGCCCGCGGATAGCCAAATCAAGAAAGTATAATTCGAACCCCACGGCATTGTGTGGCCGCCTAGAAACTCACCTTGTTTAAGGAAAGGACAAGCATCTTTATCTGTCAGGTCCAGTATTTCCGCTTCAGGCGTAGGAAACTGCTCCCTTGGGTCTTTTTGTGTTCGTGCTGGCAGCGTGCCCTCTCCTTTGTTCTGATTCGAGTGCTAGGGGAATGCTAACGGATTGTGTTGTTAGAGCCGTTCAGCAGCATCTTTTGAGTGGCCGTTGCTACGTTCACAATAATGCCCGTCGGGGTTAACAGGTCGCCCGCACAATTGACATATTGGCCTGCCAGCTGAAACGATCTCGAGACCGTCATGGGAGAATTCTCTGATCATAGTTCTTGTTACCCAGATTCGAACTGTAGGCTCTTCATTGTCGTCGTNTTCGGGGTCGTGGGCAGCTACAACGAAAAGCCCACTATCNGGATTATGCCCAAAGGCGAGTCGGTTAGCCTTAAAATCAAGATTCGTGAGCCCTTCTGCCTCGATACCGTCTGGNGGTTTGCCAGTGGGATCCTCTTCCTCCACGTTTTCTTTTTCCATCTGAACCATCGCAAGGCATAGTTCTGCCAGCTGCTCTTTCTCGAGCCATATTTTTGCACTGCTGCTAGCGCTGTCCACGGAGATTCGAAAAGTTCTCATTCCAGGATCACCAAATGTCTCCGGAATGAACCGAGTCACTTGGGTAAATTCATGGTTTGGACCTGCCATGCAGAACTCCATTTGGCAATATTATTGATCGTCGGAAGGCTCGATGAGAATGTTAGAGGTAAGGAGTGCATAGCCGCAAGCGACAGTGGTTTTTTGTTTTTGGGCTATGTCTGTCACTATGCTATAATTTCCGCCTGCGGTAGATGGTATGGTTAGGAGTAATCCGATACTGATTCACCATATAACTTATATAAAAGAGTTCGGCAATCGTAATAAATATTGGCGAACTGAACCGAATAGCAGGGGGAATCAGGTTGGCATTTGTAACCCTTCGTGATGGCGAAGATCCCGAAGCGCTCCTTAAGCGTTTTCAGACAACCATGCAAAGATCGGGAATACTCAGGGAACTGCGTAACCGTCGTTTCTTTCGCTCCAAGGGGGAGCAATCTAGACTTGATAAACAGAGGAGCCTCAGGAGATTGCGTCGACGACGGCGAGGAGTAGTGAGGAGATAGGGTCTCCCAACTTGTTTTACTGAAATATCCTGCTTACGATAAAAGTGGCAGGGTATGGCTCTAAAAAGGTTGAATTTGAGTTGCTGATATTGAAGTAGGTCAGATGGGTGTTCTCTACATAACTTCGCAGAATGATGGTGTAGGTAAGACTACTCTCACTGCAGCGTTAGTGGGTATCCTCAAAGACTCAGGTAAGAAAGCGATCGGTCTAATCCCCTCTAAGGAAGGTGATTTGGTTGATACAGAACGTGAAATTCTTTCAAGGCTGCTTGGCGAAGAAATAGGTGGCCCATCTTATTCCTCAAAGGATACCCTGATATCTGCAATCGTGGATGCGGGCGCGAAGTCGGATCTCGTAATTGTTGAAGGACCCGGTACCGTCGACCAGGCGGATCATATAGACATAGTTTCTAAAACTGAAGCTAAAGCGATAGTTGTATCCGATTTTACTGATGGGGACTCGTGCTTGGAATTTGCAAGAAATTTCGGTTCGGCTCTAGCGGGCGTCGTGATCAACTGTCGAACCAAATATGGCCGTACGGAGATGGCGAATAAACTAATTCCAGTATTCGAAGAGGCTGGCATTCCAATTCTAGGAGTTATTCCTGAGGACCGGACCCTCCTAAGTCTTACGGTTGGTCAAATATCAGAGAACCTCGGGGGGAAGTTTTTCTGCGGAGAGCATAGGTCTGATCGGCTCGTCGAACACTTTATGATTGGAGGATTCGGAATGGATCCTGGCCAGTATGTCTTTTCTACGAGAAACAAGAAAGCAGTGGTAGTAAGAGGCGATAGGCCTGATGTTCAGATGTCTGCACTCCAAACGGACATGGAATGCTTCATTATGACCAATGGGCTCGAGCCCATTGAGTATGTAAAGTACGAGTCTGATGAAGAGGATGTAGCGGTCATAATTGTGGAGACCAACACTCTGGAGACAATGGACAGGTTGGCCTCGCTTCAAAAATTAGCACGATTTGACCACCCAGAGAAACTCGAAAGGGCGAAAACCCTGGTTTCTGAAAACGTGTGTGTGGAAACTTTAGTGGACCCCGAACAGATCTAATTGAGAAATCACCTTCGGAATAATGCGTTCGGTATTGGATTACATGAAAGGATTCAAATTCCTGCGGCATGGGCAGAATGAAATGTGTCCACCCCTCCAGTATATAGGCCCTCTTTTTTAGCGACGACAGCGGGGCTCGCAAATTTTGCAAAACCTGTTTGCGTAAAGCCATCTCCAAGAATACGTATGTTGTGCCCCTTTTCTACCAACCCCGCTATCACATCAGGATCTAGTTCAGGAGGAACATCTGTTGTTAGCGAGCTGCAGTCGATTCGAGGAGCGTCTATGGCATCCTGAGGACTCATACCGAAATCGATCATCTTTACTAANAATGAGGTGACGCAGTTTGTTATCCTCCGTCCTCCAGAAGCCCCTACCGCTATTTCTACTCCATCAGAGCCCATTACTAGTGCGGGAGTCATGTTGTTGAGTGGATATTTGCCAGGTGCTATAGAGTTGACCCTGCCCGGTACAGGGTCGTACCACATCATTCCGTTGTTCATTACGATACCCGTACCCTTTGGAATAATTCCTGATCCAAAGCCTGACATTATGGTGTTGGTGATTGAAACTGCGTTACCGTCACCATCTATTACAGAAAGATGAGTGGTCCCATTATCTGGGCGAGGCTTGCTACTTTCTAGAACGAACTTTGGTTCTCTCCCCTCCTCAATCCAGGGATTACCGGGTTCGTATGATGAAGGAGCATTGTCGGTTATTTGCTCACTCCGCCTAGCCGCATAGTCATCGGAAATCAATCCATCCCACGGTACATCAGCGAATTCTGGATCTGCAACATATTGAAATCTGTCAGCGTAGGCCATTCTNGCAGCGCTGATATAGGCGTGAAGTGTTTCAGTGGAGTTGTGCCCTAAGGTACGAAGATCAACCCGATTCAATAGTTTTAAAGTCATCGCGCTAGTAATGCCTGCACATGCAAATGGCGGCACGCGAATAACCTTATCTCTGTAATTAAACTCAAGACCACGTTGCCAGAAAAATGGACGATATTTATCAAAGTCATCAGTTGATAGAATTCCGCCGTTGGCAACTACATCGTCCACGATAGCTTGAGTTAGTTCTCCTCTATAAAAGGCATTTGCGCCGTCTTTGCCTATGGCATCCAAAGAGTTGGCGAGGTCAGGTTGCTTTAGCATGTGGGGAGATTCGAGATCTCCGTAGGGTAGGGATCCGTCTGGCATGAAGGTGTTTCCTAGCTCTGGATAGCGCAATAACATCTTTGAAAGGCTACCGAACTTATACAAAGTGAACCATCCTGGAGAAAATCCTTCTCGAGCGATCTTTGCAGCTGGCCTCGTCACCTCCGAAATTGGTAGTTTCCCAAAGCGTTTATGCGCTTCTAACAACCCTGCTACACATCCTGGCACGGCTATAGATCGATAGCCATGGATATTCGCGTCGTTTCTTACTCCTGCCCATCCAAAGCTACCCACGGAGGCTTCTCCTGTGAGTTCGTACATNTCGGGATGTGCGCCTGCAGGACCTTTCATAGGAAAGCCAATGACGCCACCTTGTTCGCCTACCTGAAACACCATGTATCCGCCTCCTCCGATTCCACTTGATTCAGGTTCGACAACACCCACTGCCAAACAGGCAGCAACCCCCGCGTCGATAGCGTTACCGCCCAACTTCAGCATCTGCAGACCAGCTTCTGTAGATAAACGATCTTTGGTTGCCACCATTCCATTCTTCGAAACGGCCTCTGTCTTTATAAAATCTGTCGTAGAAGCAGAACCATGCATAGAGTGTTACTCCCTGTACTATCTGGGTTTGGCCACACATGGTACAGGAACACACGATTCAGGGCCTTGAAAAATTATGAATCTCCTCCAACGGCACCGATAGCCTTCGGAACAGCTCGTTCCTTATTGGGTTCTTGCGGTGAAAGCGTTTCATCAAGGTATTCCCCTTGTTTAAGTGCTCTGAGATCCGTTGATGTTTCCGGTCGGTAATTCCACACGCCTCGGAATATAAAGAATGATATTGATAATAGACAGACCGCCAATATAGCTCCCAACCTTGTTGCTACAGGAGCACTAAATTCGTTAGCAATTATTCCCGCTGTTAACGCCCCGATTGGAATGAGCCCCGAAGTCATCATGTAAATACCGGTTACTTTGCCTCGTAGGTTGTCAGGTAAGATGCTTTGAACGGTGGCACTAGCAATGGAAAAATACGCCATCATTGCACCCGAAATAGCCATAACAATGATCAATGCCACTTCGTATCTATGGTTAATGGACATCGCAGTCATTAGCACGGTAAGGAAGGCGAGGAGAGAGAATGTAACTATACCTGGCCTGGTTATACGTTTCCAAGAAGCGAGAATTATGGTGCTTAACAACGAACCGAGTCCGGCAGAGGAAAATAGAAGGCCTAGGCCCTTGGGGCCTACTTCAAATATCTCTGCTGCATAAACTGGCATAAGACCGTTAATGAAGGGCACAATTAGGATGACCATTAATAATGTCAGGCACATAAATCCGATTATTACCGGCTGTCTTAATATGAACCCGATTCCGGATAGCAGTTCTAAAGGCACATTTTTTAGCGAAGATCTTATTTGACTCTTATCTTTCGAATCTGTTGACGGAAGTGTGCCTTTAGGTGTTTTTATCAACTGGATAGTAAGCCCTGCGCCTACCATGAGGAGTGCTTCTACCAGAAATATTGGCCAAGCTCCAATCAAGCCTAGGAATAATCCGCCTGCTGCTGGAACGCTGAGTCTCATAATGCTAAATGCCATTGCGTTCAGGGCGAAGGCATTTATTAGCTTTTCTCTTGGTACAATCGTGGTGATCAATGCCATTCGGGCCGGGTCATGGATTGTCCACGCTATACCCATCAGAAACACGAAACCAAATAAGTTCCAGGTAGCACCTAAACCAACCATAATGAAGATGGAAAATGTAACCATCAGTATGGCTTGATATGTGTAAACTATTGCCAGAAGCCGCCGCTTGTCAAACCTGTCGCAGATAAGCCCTCCGAGAGGTGCCCCCAGAAGTATTGGTAGCGCATCAAGCCCCATTATGAGACTCGTCAGAAAAGGAGATCCGGTGATGTCGTATGCAAGCCAGCCGATAAGTACCTGTTGCAGCCAGAAGGCCCCGCTGAATATGACAGTGGATAGCCACAGGAATCTGTAATTCACAGACCTAAAAGTATCAAATGTATGAATTCTTGCGGGGACTCGTACAGGCTTGAAGTTAGGTTTTCTTACGCAATGGAGAACAGATTTACCTAGTACTTGTTTTTTTAGATGATGTTGCCCTGATTGTAATAGGCTCCTTGGGGAGCCGAATTGTTTTTTGTAGGAGGGGACTGAGACGTGCGAGCAATCTGATGTGGAAGATTCAACAGAATGTCCAGGCTTAGTCTTGTTCAACTTATGTCTCTTCCACTTTNCTTTTTCCAATCCTTTGCAATTGCTACGGTTAGCGTTCGGATTGGGTTCCTGAAGAAAACGNAAGATTAGTATAGTAATTCATGAAATGAATTACCAGTAATTATATTCGTATAAATGCTGCAATTTGCATTGTTTTCTATGGTGGCAAAACGTCAATAATTCATAAATGTCCATAAAATTTCACGTTGACCTGATGTCAGCTCTCTCTACCTCCTGTGCGGATGTTGGGATATAAGAGTGAATTGGTATTGGCGTCCGTCCATAAGGTATTGAACCTAAATGGTTGCTTTGGATGAGAAGATACGTGGTTCCAGAGCGAAGTTTTTCTCTGAGGTGAAAAAGGTTTGCTTATATCAGCGGGAATAATTGCTTTGGCAGTAGAAGATCGGCCCATAAACCGGGAGAGGAGTGAATTTTAGTATTCCGGATAAATTTGAAGGACTATTCAGATTATTGTCAAGATCCTATTTCTTGTGAGATCCGATTAAGTCTAAAAGATAAAGTGGGATCAAGTTTGTCACAGTATCTCGTAAGCCACTCAGGACCATATATTTTTCGGAGGTCGTCAGCCCATTCTATTCTTGTTCCATTCACGCGATCAGCAATTGCTGTGAGATATGTGGGAATCAAGGTGGTTTCTCTATTGGAACTATCTTCTTCACCCACATAGCTATATCCAAGTTTACGCCGTATACCCATAGGGACTTCTCCTTCGGTCGTCCCAAACGTGTGGCACTTCTGCGAGGGGGCAAAAAAAAAGCCCTCCGGAGTACGGAGAACCCGCACCCTTTGTCCCTCATGGAACCTCGTCTTATCCCCCAGGGGCACCTTGAGAGTTAAGGTTGCCGGGCAGGATCAAAGGACTGGGGCCTAACCTACCACTCGGGACGAATATTTAATTNTTCACACTATATCACACACGAAACTCGATANTTCCAAATGTTAACGAAACAAGATAGGNACATTGGGCAGGTGAAAATTGTACTTGGATTACAGCCGATTAATCCGCTCTATCAGCTGCCAGNCTAACGGCTCTNGCTGTAAACACTTTGGCCANGTGAGCTCTGTAATCTGCTGATGCATGAATGTCGTCGTTCATATCGATTCCATCACTAGCTTTTTCAGAAGCAGAATTCACGGCATTATGGTCTAAGTTGGTACCAACTAAGTTCTCTTCAACTAGTTTGGCTTTATACGCTGTGGGACCTGCACCGGTTATACCGATGCTTGCCGCGACGCACCGTCCTTCCGACAGGGTTACTGATGCGGCTACTCCTACAATAGCAAAATGGGAAGCTTTATTCGCAAACTTAAGGTAGGCAGATCCTGAACCCTGCGCTTGACCCGGGATAAAAATTTCACTGATGATCTCGCTTTCTGCGAGATCTGTTGTAAAGAGATCTTGGAAGAAGTCTGTGGCAAGAACAGACCGATGCTCGTTTGTAGAACTCGTAATTATTTGACCATCAAGTGCAACAACTACGGCGGGAAGATCTGCTGCAGGNTCATTATGCGCTAGGCTGCCTCCGATGGTTCCCCGGTTTCTNACTTGAACATCTGCCACTTGACCTGCGGCCTCAGACAGCGCTTGTGGAACCATGCCTGACGAGGCTATTTCNGCGTAGGTAGTCATGCCTCCTATAGCCTGCCCACCATCACGATTCTCTATGTATGACATGGTATCTATAGCACCTAAGTCAATCAGTATCTCTGGCTGTGCCAGCCTCAGCTTCATCATCGGTATCANGCTGTGNCCTCCGGCTAGTATCTTTGCATTTGAGCCGTGCTTAGATAAAAGGTCTGCGGCCTCAGCTACTGAACCAGGTTTGTGATATTGAAAGGAAGCTGGAATCATGGCATTTCTCCTAAACCGTGTACGCGGTCANATTCTCAGGAACCTATCTTATNGGCGGCGTACTGAATCGCTAANACTATATTGTGGTAGCCGGTGCACCGGCAAACGTTTCCTGAAAGTCCGTTTCTGATCTCTTCCTCCGACGGATTGGGATTATCCTCCAATAGGGCAACAGCGGACATAATCATGCCAGGTGTACAAAATCCGCACTGCAAACCATGTTTTTCCCAGAACCCCTCCTGGACAGGATGAAGATTGTCNCCGTCGGCTAAGCCTTCTATCGTAGTTACCTCGCATCCATCAGCCTGTACTGCCAGGANGGTACAGGATTTCACAGATTTNCCATCTAAAAGTATCGTGCAAGCCCCACAACTTGTGGTATCGCAGCCGATGTGCGTCCCNGTCAAGTTTAAATTTTCTCTAAGAAACTGAGCAAGCAAAAGACGTGGCTCAACCTCTGNTTCTTGTTCATCTCCGTTAACGGTTATAGTGACTGATGTACCCATCTCTTAGCCTCCCCGGCAGTGACTACCCATGTAAACCTAATGATGGAATTGGGTTTCGTACGTTAGTTCAAATCTGTTAACCCGCTCTAGAGAATAGGTATCTATTCATAGAGCAAATACACGGAATTTGGCGCGATTATAGCAATATGTCCATGGCCGCGCTACTTGTTTAGAAGAAATGTATCGATTGGGGAAAATTGGGAGCAACGAAGTATTCGCTATTTAGTCCAGTAATCTAGTGCTGTCTAGGTAGGATNGTTGAATAAGTTGGATTCCAGGTCTAGTGCGTTCGANCCGCTCTCTGACAGGCAAAAGAGCNTGATTGGTTGTATTGTCCCGCGTTTGAGGNGGCATCCAATCGTCGTGATGACCTAATATTAGTTGGCGCGGTTTCAACATTCCTGTCATCACACCTATGTAATCCGATAAGGATCCTTGTATTGGTTCCCCGTCTACNTTGGGTCTGCCTGCCATTGCTAGTATTGCAACGTCTGCGCGAAGATCGCTAACCACTCCTGTCCAACAACCTGATGTGTCCTGGTAAAATATGGAGCCATAAGTGGTTTCAATTAAATAGCACAAAGCTCCTCCAGTCTCACTGGACCCNATTGTTGATTTTCTATGCTTNATGATGTCCTCGTTCTCGTGTTGGGTCGTGGTTGNCTGGGCTCTCGAGGATGGGCTGCAGCACCATTTTTCGTCTTCTGTNAAGTATAGGTGCCCGGTTCTTGAATCACCGGTGTTGGGTCGAAACGTGTCAGGGATCCATATGCATGAGTGGAGACTTGGAAATACGCGCATCGTCACAGAGTCGCTAAGCCGATATCTCTCACCACCTTGGGCTACTCTCAACTGATTACGGCTTATTTCTTCTTTGTAGAGTACACGAGCAGTTTCATTGGACCCTATTACTANCGCCCCAGTATTTGCAGCTATTGTCTCTGCTCCGGCGATATGATCGAAGTGACTGTGCCCGACTACCACGAAATCCGCCTTATCAACTTGGGATGCTGATAAGCCCACTTTAGGTGCAGAAGCGACCCTGTCCATATAGGCGTCTAAAAAGATAATTAGGTCGTCTATAACCAGTCTGAAAGTCGCACATCCAAGCCAGTCGATTTTGATGCTCATGGATCATTCCTCTTTGATTAAAGCCGGGTACATTCCCTAGTCTTAGATCCTGAGAGTAAGAATGGCGGAGGAGACGANCCTATAGTATCTCGGCATATGGTAAACTTCTATAGGTAATTTTTGCCCCTTTCACTTTCAAATGAGAGACATGGCTGGTGGGTGGACTCGTGCCAGAAGCTTATGCGATAAACTGGATCACGGTTCTNGTGGTGGCGGTGGTAGGGGCGGCGGCCATCTTCCTGATGTTCGTAGCCTCAAGATTACTCGCCCCGCGGAGACCGTCTAAGCTGAAGGATACCCCATATGAGTGTGGTATTCCCGCGGCTCCATATAACTGGTCGCAGATTCAGATCAGATATTATGTATTTGCAATACTTTTCATCATATTTGATGTAGAAGCTGTCTTCTTATTCCCATGGGCGTTGGTTTTCATGAAGACTACGCCTCTAGTGTTTTATGAAATGATTGTTTTTATAGCCATACTCTTCTTCGGAATATTGTATGGCTGGAGAAAGGGCGTGCTTCAATGGCGTTAAGGAACGAATCCAATGCTAGCGGGCAGTTCATTCCCAAGGAAGGCATTCAAGGCCGTAGGCCTGACATTGAATTAAACCTCGGTGAAGGTTACGAACCAGGCAGGGGCAATAGACCTGGTGAGAGTGTCTTTAATAGGGTACTGCCTAACGCCATTACCGCTAAATCTGACGAACTGTTTACCCTGGCAAGAAAATCGTCGCTTTGGACACTATCGTTTGGTCTAGCTTGTTGCGCTATCGAAATGATCAGCACACATATGTCACATCATGACCTTGACAGATTCGGTGTTGTGACCTGGCCCTCACCACGGCAAGCCGATGTAATGATCGTGGCGGGCACAGTTGTCAAGAAGATGGCGGAACCAATTAAGTTGCTCTATGAACAGATGCCCGACCCCAAATGGGTGATTGCAATGGGTAGTTGTGCCACCAACGGAGGGCCATATTACAAGTCCTATTCTGTCGTTATGGGTGTTGACCATTTAATCCCCGTGGATGTTTATATCCCGGGATGTCCGCCCCGACCGGAGGCACTGATGCATGGAATCATGCAGCTACAGGAGAAAATTCACCGAGATGCTAGGAATCCTATTCCGAAGACACTTTCCGATGACTCTGACGCCCAGAGCAACACGGATAAGCCCGTCCAAGCTCACTCAAGTGATAAATGACACAGCATTCACCGAAACATGTTGGGAATCGCCACCGAGATATTCCAATAGCACCAATTGTCCTTAATGAGAGAAGTCGCTCATTGGCCAGGGTTCTTGAAGACACGATTCCAAATGAATTAGACGCCATCATATCTGCGGAGGTTGATATGGTGACTGTCAAATCGTCGCCAGAATGTCTCCTTGCTATATGTCAATTCCTAAAAGTTACAGACGGTCTCGATTTCAATTATTTATGCTCCATTTCAGTAGTGGACTATGAACAGAGCAAAGGGACATTTGAGGTGATTTACCATCTAGTGTCTCTTGCGAGGTATCACAAGGTCGCTATCAAGGTGTCTCTTCCTGCAATCGAACCTATAGTGTCGTCTGTGACCGGAATCTGGCGTGCTGCCGACTGGTTTGAACGTGAGGGTCATGATTTATTTGGGATTGTATTTGATGGCCATCCCGATTTATCGCCCCTACTGTTATACGACGGTTTCGATGGATTTCCTGGCAGAAAGAGCTTCCCCTTTCACGACTATCAGGAATGGTAGGACAGTCACAGTAAGGACATTTCACTAGATGCAGGTTCATGAACAGAAAGGCGAACACGCCGACGCTGTAGACCTAATGATCAATATGGGGCCTCAACACCCAAGTACTCACGGAGTGTTTCGGCTTGTGATATGGGTGGATGGTGAACGCATTGTCAGGTGCGAGCCTCATATCGGATATCTTCATAGGGGTTCTGAAAAGATTTGTGAGAGCGAACATTACAACCAGATAATAACTTTGTTTGATCGGCTTGATTACGTTGGCAATTTGAATAATGAGCTCGCCTTTTGCCTTGCATCTGAAAAGATCATGGATATTGTGATACCCGAAAGGGCTGAGTACATCCGAGTAATTTTGTGCGAACTTAATCGAATCGCCAGCCATATGCTCTTCTACGGGGTATACGGTCTCGACGCTGGGGCAATGACACCCATGCTATATGCCTTCCGCGAGAGAGAAAGAGTTCAGGAATTTTTCGAAAGTGTCACTGGTGCACGTCTTATGCATAACTACATACGAATCGGGGGAGTTAAAGAGGATCTGCCGTCGGATTTCCTGGGACGACTCAAAAATTTACTAGACGATTTAAAAAGGGGTATCGATGAGTGTGATCAACTGTTGTCACAAAATGAGATGTTCTTAGCAAGAACGAAGGGTGTTGGGATACTAAGTGGAGCTGATGCAGTAGATTTTGGAGTTACTGGACCTACCCTTCGGGCTTCGGGAGTAGCAGAAGACGTGCGGGTTACAGATTCGTATTCGATCTATGATCGATTCGACTTCGGAATTCCTGTTGGGACATATGGTGACTGCTGGGATAGGTACTACGTTCGTGTCGAGGAAATGCGTGAATCTGTAAAGATTATTGAGCAGGCGATGGATGTCATACCCGAGGGTGATGTTTTCGCTAGAGTTCGCCGCATAATTCGGCCGCCAATAGGGGAAGTATTTGTGCGAACAGAATCGCCTAGAGGGGATTTAGCTGTATTTCTCGTTAGCGATGGTACCGATACTCCTTACAGAGTGAAGGTTCGCGCTCCCTCTTTCGCTAATTTGCAGGCTCTCAAACATATGCTTCGCTCGGCTTACCTAGCGGACGCAGTCTTAATACTTGGATCAATAGACGTCATTATGGGCGAGGTAGATAGATGAGCCTATCTGACTTGTCCGCAATAGTAGCAAAATCGGTGATGTTGTTAGTTGCAATTTCGGCTGTCGTATTAATTCTGACTTATGCTGAACGTAAGGCTCTTGCCCGCATTCAGCAGCGATTGGGGCCGACTAGAGTTGGCTTCGGAGGAATTTTGCAGCCGGTGGCAGATGCCTTAAAGTTGCTTGCTAAAGAAGATATTTTGCCTTCTTGGGCTGATAGAGGAGTTTATTGGATTGCTCCTGTTGCAGTTTTTCTGCCAGCGTTTCTGCTGTGGGTCACTATCCCAGTGGCTCGCGATGTTGTAGTAGAAAACTTAGACATGGGGCTTTTCTACATAACTGCTGTATCTGTACTGTCCGTCATGGGATTAGTTATGGCGGGATGGGGATCAGCCAACAAGTGGGCTGTTTTGGGCGCACTTCGAGCTGCGGGTCAACTGGTTAGTTACGAAATCCCGTTCATCATGGCGATAATCGGTATCGCAATGCTCTCACAGTCCCTGAATCTGAGGACTATAGTTGATCAGCAGAATCTCGTGCCATTTGCATTGCTACAGCCTCTAGGATTATTCCTTTTCCTGACTGCCGGCCTCGCGGAACTAGGAAGAACTCCCTTTGATATCCACCATGCAGAGTCAGAGGTAATTGGAGGACCTTTCGTAGAATATAGTGGAGCCCATTGGGCAATATTTTTCTTGGCTGAGTATATGAACACCTTCACTATTGCTGTACTAACAGTCCTGCTATTTTTGGGGGGGTGGGCATTGCCGGTGATGCCATTTGATGGGTTGGCTCACAACACGTTATCACTCCTATGGCTATTGCTTAAAACAGCTGTTGTTATTTGGGTGATCTTTTGGATCCGTGGAACATATCCTAGATTAAGAATAGATCAATTGATGGCCTTCGGGTGGAAGGTATTGGTACCCCTCTCTTTCATAAATATAGTGCTAACCGGGGTGGTAATGTTTTATCGACTACCGATGTGGAGTCTCGGTGTTGTTTCGGCTTTATTTCTGGTATTAACCTTTTATGTGATTAGAAACAATCCGGGCACCAAGATTAGTCGCCACACCGTAAATGTGGTACCAGCAAAAGATCTCCGACCACCCCTGGGTGATCCTCAATTTCCCTTATTAAGAGATAAAGTAAGGGAGGTATCAAGTGAAAGATCAGGACACCAATAAAAAAGGTATATTAATTGGTTTTATCCAGGGGCTGATAGTCACAATTAGATCGTCGTTACGGCGTCCAGTAACTGCTGAATATCCATCTCCCGATAAGCGATTAGATCTGGCTGACAGGTATATGGGATTTCCCGCTCTGATGTGGGACTTTGAAGTGAATGAACCTTATTGCACTGGCTGTATGGTCTGTATCAGGGAATGCCCAACTCAGTGCATGAGTGCAACGATGAAGGACAACCCCCTCTACGCTGAAAGTAGAAGCCGACGTCGAAAAATCGTCGATGAATTCCAGATAAATCTGGGTAGATGCATACTCTGTGGTATATGCGTAGATGTCTGTAATTTTGATGCTATAGAAATGTCTCATGAGCATGAACTTAGTAGATATGAAAGAAACGGCAACCGGGTTGACCTACGTCCCCTGCTTTCAATGGGCCGAGAATATCAGCAAAAGGTTTTATGGGAGCCTACTCAACCTGAAAAAAATAGAGGGACGCCTGTAGGTGAAGAGTCAAGCGCAAGCAAAGATACATTGGAAGGACATCTTTTGCCGAAGGCTCTCTCAGATAAACAAACTGGCGATAAACAACTCGGAATTGATCTGAAGAATAAACGGGAGCAGAGTTCAGAGTGACCTTGTCACTAGGGTTTTTTTATATAGCAGCGGCTTTCGTGATATTTGGTGGACTCGGGGTCGTCTTGACTCGAAATATCATTTATGCGGCCTTTGCTCTATTAATCAGTATGGTGGGTATCGCCGGAATTTTTCTTCTAGCCTTTGCAGAGTTCCTGGCCCTGGTTCAGCTGCTGATCTACGGAGGAGCAGTGGTAATCGTAGTACTTTTTGCACTGATGCTTACCAGAATTGAGGACTTCAGAAATTTATCCGATAACAAGCAATGGCCTCTCGCCGGTGTAATTGCCCTTTGCCTTTTTGCTGTTCTAGCCGCCTCAGCAATTTTCTCCCCAGTACCCACATTCGACAGAGAAGGGGTCGGAATATCTGAACTGGGAGAGACCCTTTTCACATATTGGGCAGTACCGTTTGAAGTGGCTTCTCTTGTTTTGCTCGTTGCCTTGATAGGTGCCGTGGTTCTAGTAAGGAGGAGTGATCACAATGAAGAAGTTCAAGAAGAGGGCCAAGAGTGATAGAGCTTCTTCACTTTCAAGTTCTCGCTTCAGCATTATTCTGTTTGGGTGTTTATGGAGTGCTCGCGAGGAAAAGCGCTGTGTTGATATTGATGTCAATAGAACTAATGCTTAACGCTGTGAATATCAACCTAGTTGGGTATGCGGCATTCCGAGGTTTTGAAGAACATCACAGGTCGTTGGGCCATGTTCTAGTGGTCTTTGTCATTACCATTGCCGCTGCCGAGCTGGCTCTAGCTATAGCCATAATATTGCGACTTTACAGAAACAGAGGCAGCGTTAACGTCGATAAGATAGAGTTGCTGAAAGGCTGATCACGTGAACCTAGGACCTATCGTTGGAGCAGAATTTGCTTGGCTAATTCCTGGGTTGTGTTTAACAGCATTTGTGATCACTCTTGTATTTGGTAAATTCCTTCCGGGTAGAGGGTCATATATCTCCATAGCAGCGATTCTTGGAGCATTTCTACTCTTCTGTTCAGTATTCTTGGACTTTGTTTCGAATGGATTGACCCCGGTTTCTGTAGACATTCAATGGATATACATAGGTAACTTGGGCATAACTTGGGGTTTCCAGGTGGATCGAATTTCCGTGGTGATGTTGGGCTTAGTTACGCTAATCTCATTGATTGTTCAGGTGTATTCAGTTGGATACATGGATGGGGAGCCTAGATTTGGCTGGTACTTCACCCTCCAAGCATTATTTGCCGCTGCAATGTTAGTTCTGGTATTGGCCGATAATCTGCTTTTTTTGTATATAGCGTGGGAGTTAGTTGGCCTCGGTTCCTATCTACTCATAGGATTTTGGTACGAACGTCGATCAGCTTCGGAAGCTGCCAAGAAAGCGTTCATTACAACGAGAATTGGTGACGTGGGGCTATTGATTGGAATTATCTTGCTCTTCAAAGCCACGGGCACATTTCACATATCATCGATAATTCATGCCGCAAATAGTGGAGGTATTTCAGAAAATACCTTGATTTGTGCCTCGCTACTAATTTTTCTAGGTGCTATGGGAAAGTCTGCTCAATTTCCATTCCATGTGTGGCTCCCTGACGCAATGGAGGGCCCCACCCCTGTGTCCGCTTTGATCCATGCGGCTACGATGGTAGTGGCAGGTGTATATCTCGTTGCTCGTATGTTACCCCTCTTTGAAATGGCTCCAGGGGTACTTCCCACAGTGGCCGTGGTGGGATTGTTCACATTCTTGTTCGCTGGATCAATCGCTCTTGTGATGACAGATATAAAACGTGTCCTTGCCTACTCAACTGTAAGCCATCTAGGGCTAATGATGATATCTCTTGGAGCCGCAGGATTAGCAGCAGCAATGATTCATTTGGTTGCACATGGAGTATCCAAAGCTCTTTTATTCTTGGGTGCGGGAAATGTCATGCATGGGATGAATAACGAAACAAATTGCTTGAATATGGGGGGCCTCCAAAAGAAAATGCCTATCACGGCTTATTCATTTATGATCGGGGCCTTATCTTTGGCGGGGATTGCTCCACTTGCCGGCTTTTTCAGTAAGGACGAGATACTGTTAGCTGTATTCCATAAGATGGGCCCAATCTTTCTAACTTTGACGTTAATTGGAGTCTTTCTTAGCTCCCTTTATATGGCAAGACTTTTTCTTATTGTATTTCGTGGAAATTATCGATCCGAACGAGCGAAAAAAGCGGAGGAATCACCGGCAATTATGACAGTACCGATTGTTGTTCTTGCAATCTTTGCAGTAACTTTGGGAGCGGTCGTGATTCCCATAGCAAACTACCAAGGACTTGGTACTTTTATTGATGCGAGTCATCATTTCCGTATGCTCTCATGGTTGACAGTGATGTCCAGTCTCATTGCTATTTGCGGANTGGCTGTTGGTTGGCTCTATTACGGCACNTCNCGCCTNTCACCCGAAAAGATGAGTTTACGACTGGGGGCATTTTATAGGGTGATTATAAACAAATATTACGTAGATGAGATTTACCAATGGGTAATTGATAATCTTATCCTTGCATTCAGCAAGTTCCTCGCTGTGTTCGATCGTGTCGTAGTCAACGATACCGGCATTGATGGTGCTGGGATGTCAGTTTTACTGTCTGCAATAAAGGTAAGGTTAATTCATACAGGGCGGCTCTATAACTACAGTACGGCTATGGTTCTTGGTTTATTAACGGTGGCCATATTCTGGTGGTTTATATAGAGCGTAGATGTGCAAATGGTGAGTCTAGATACAGCAGCGCTCATCCTTCTCATAGTCCTTCCTATGGGTGGAGCGGCTTTACTTATGTTGATACCGGGNAGATTTGTNGATGTGATTCGATGGGTTTCGTTTTCGNTTGCGACGATAGTCCTTCTGATAACCGTATACNTATTTCTNGGATTTGATCATACGGAAGGAGCGGTCCAGTTTCGTAAATCTTACGATTGGCTTCCTATGCCGGGGCCGTGGGGAGAAGGTGAAAGAGCAATAACGCTGGCATTGGGAGTCGATGGTATTGCNGTTTTAATGGTGCTTCTAACAGGAATNGTGATGTTTACTGGCACCCTTCTTTCNTGGAACGTGAAGGATTCTAATAAAGATTTTTTCGTGCTTTATTTCCTGCTTCTATCTGGGGTATTCGGTGTATTTGTAACGTTTGATATGTTCTTTTTCTTTTTCTTCTATGAGCTTTCAGTATTACCAATGTATTTGCTCATCGGAAAGTGGGGAAGCAACAGCGAGTTCTCAACGTTCACTAGGACCAAAGAATACAGCGCGATGAAGTTAACCCTCGTCCTTGTTGCGGGTAGCGTTCTTATATGGGTGGCTATAATCGCAATGTTTGTACAGGCAGGAATAGGGTCTTTTGACATACTTGAAATTCAACAGGTGTCAGGCGATAAATTTTCGCTAGAATTCCAGCGGTTTTTCTTTCCTATGTTGATGATTGGATTTGGCATACTCGCCGGTCTTTGGCCATTCCACACTTGGTCACCCGATGGACATGTGGCCGCACCGACAGCCGTGAGTATGATTCATGCTGGTGTGCTGATGAAGCTAGGGGCCTTTGGGATCATAAGGATCGGGTTGTCTTTAATGCCTGAAGGGGCTCAGATGTGGATGCCTCTTCTTATTGCCCTGGGTGCAGTGAACGTAATTTACGGAGCTATCTCCGCGATGGGGCAGACCGATCTAAAGTACGTAATCGGATACTCGTCGGTTAGTCATATGGGTTATGTGCTTATGGGAATTGCTACGTTACACACATTAGGTATGAACGGAGCAGTTCTACAAATGTTTTCTCACGGGGTGATGACAGCACTCTTATTTGCTGTAGTAGGCATGATTTACGAACGGACCCACAGCAGGGAAATACTGGTGTTGGGGGGAATGGCCAAGAGAATGGGATTTACATCTGCTATTTTCGTGGTCGCCGGNCTGACTTCGTTGGGCCTTCCNGGGTTAAGCGGCTTCGTAGCCGAGCTTCTTGTCTTTATGGGTGTTTTTCAGAGTTATGGTATTTGGGGATTAGTTCTAGGTTCGCTTGCAGTGATAGGGGCAGCNATAACAGCGGTGTATATGTTGAGGTTGATTGGGAAGGTGTTTTTTGGTCCTTTAGGTGATCAGTGGCGTAACCAGACAGACTCAGTTCCTCGGGAAAGATTCGCAGCTGGCCTTCTTGTGGGTGTGATACTTCTCGTAGGGCTATGGCCATTTCCGTTTATAGAGGTGATTGATGCTGGCGTAACCCCATTGCTTTCTCAGATACCGGGTGCGGGATGAACGATTTATCCCTGCTTATACCCGAGTTTCTTGTTGCAGGACTAGCTTTCTTGGTTCTGGGCGTTGACCTGTTCCTGAAGGAAGAACAGAAGCATAATTTGGCGTGGCTGACTGCCTTTTGCTTAGTCGGCATACTTGTGTTCACTGCATTGAACATCAGAACCGGTCAACTGTACGATGGGNNACTGGTCTTCGATAACTACACTGCTTTCTTCCGAGTGATGTTCCTCGCTGTCAGTACTGTAGTGGTACTGATGTCACGGGATTATGTGAAAGCATATATAGGTTACCCAGGAGAGTATTACGGGATCCTCGTTTTTACAGTAACTGGTGCCATGTTACTTGCATCCTCTGCAGAGCTCTTGACTGCATACATAAGCTTGGAACTCCTTAGTTTTGGTCTCTATGTACTTGTTTCATTCGACAGATATAACCCAAAATCGAATGAAGGAGGGACTAAATATATTTTGCTCGGCGCTTTTTCNTCCGCTCTCATACTGTTCGGTATTAGCCAAATATATGGATTGCTCGGTACTACNAGGTTTGAGGAGATCGGATATGAGTTAATGGCATTCTCTGACCCGTCCATGGGATTAGTAATTGGCTTCGTACTTCTTATATCAGGACTCGGGTTTAAATTAGCACTAGTTCCTTTTCACATGTGGGCTCCTGATGCCTATGAAGGCGCGCCCTTTCCAGTTACTGCTTGGTTGTCGATTGGTTCGAAGGCAGCCGCTCTGGCTCTGGTCTTAAGGCTCTTGGTTGACGGCTTTGTTCCTGCTCCGGGTGTGGATGATTGGCAGCTTGTGTTGGTTGTGCTAGCAGCCTTGACTATGGTCATTGGAAACTTATCGGCACTGGTTCAAAAAAATGTGAGGAGATTATTGGCCTATTCCAGCATCGGACACGTCGGGTACTTGCTAATGGGAGCTGCCGCGCTAGTATCGGTTCGGGAAGACGGCTCGATCTCAACCGCTATGTCACATCTTGTAACAAACGGAATCATTTTCCACATCGTTGCTTATGGGGTGACAAATTTGGCGGCGTTTACGTCTCTAATAGCAGTGTATAACCACACCGGTAGAGATGATATTGCCGGGTTGGCTGGTTTGTCGGCAAGACAACCACTCGTAGCGCTGGTGCTTGTGAGTTCGATGTTTTCTCTAGCAGGCCTTCCGGTCTTTGCAGGATTTGCTAGTAAATTCTACCTGTTCAATGCTGTGGGGGCTCAAGGTCTTCTCTGGCTAGTAGCATTAGCTATATTGTCTAGTCTTATATCTCTATATTATTACCTTATGGTCGCACGCCAGATTTACATTGAGAAGGCTAATGATCAGTCATTAATAATTGTTCCTACGACTACTAAAGCGTTGCTTTTAGGGCTCTTGATACTCATGGTTGTAGGGGGTATATACCCTGCTCCACTTATGGAGGTCATTCAATCTGCTACAGACGCTATTATCTCGGGCGAATTAGTGAGGCTTGTTTAAGTCTAATTTGCCCACAAAACAGGTGATTCTCTCTGTTAAACTGAAGGATGTTGTCGTTTTATTTTTGAGATGTTGAAGAAAGCTAAGGAGAGTTAATTGGCACATTCCACTGACTGGCCAAAAGAATTCAACAGGGGACTAGTAGTTGTTGCCCATGCTGACGATGCAGAATATGGATGCTCCGGCACNGTAGCTCGGCTTGTCTCCGAAGGTTGGGATATTGCGTATGTACTCTGCACGGATGGCAGCAAAGGTAGCAGTGAGCCCGGTATGACGGAGAAAAGGCTTGCGGGAATTAGGCAGAAAGAACAAAGGGATGCTGGAGAAGTTCTGGGTCTTTCCAGTGTAAAGTTTCTCGGTTACCCAGATAGTTATCTAACTCCCAATCTTGACGTACGTAGGGATATCGCAAGAGAAATTCGTAGGCATAAACCTGATGTTGTGATATGCCAGTATCCGATGAGGATTTTAGACGGAGGGTGGGGATCTGGTCATCCAGACCATATCGCAGCAGGAGAAAATACCCTTGCCGCTATATTCCCCACTGCCAGAGATCACATGACATTTCCGGAATTGGTAGATGAAGGTTTTGAACCGCACAAAGTGGCTGAAGCCTGGATTATGGGCCATCCAGAACCAGATCTCTGGATAGATATAAGTGATCACATGGAGACGTCAGTAAGGGCTCTTACTTCACACGTTACTCAAATGAGTGGGCAGTCATTTAAAGAGGTCTTTGATCGTACGATCGAATGGAGAGGGGAAAGAGGTAAGGGACATGGTATGCCTCAAGCGGACGTCTTCAAGCGAATATATTACAGGAGGTAACAGTGGAGCGTTTCGCGACACAAGGATGTGATTGAATAATTAATATGTGGAGTGACACAAATGAAACCGGTTATCAAGAACTATCGAGATAACGAAAATCCAGTACTTGGAAAAGAGGATGGAGTTCCTAATTACGTCATGCTGTATGTGCAACATGCTCCAGGAGAGTCAAGCCCACTGCATACTCATCCGTGGGAACACCAGGCATTTATTACTGATGGCGCTGGAATTCTTTACTTTGGGGGGGAGGAATATCCGATCAAGCAGGGAGATTGCATTCATGTCCCGGAGGATATCGAGCACCAGTTTCGTAATACTGGAGATGTGCCGATGAACAGGGTCACGGTGAATCCTATTAGATCAGTGGAGTAATAATTAGAGAAATCCAGTCACCTAGTTAAGGCCAACTCGTTTAATGATTGTATCGAGTTCTACTCGAGTGTCCGGCGCAAGTTGACTTGCCGGCGCGCGGACTGTCGCGGACTGAATCAATCCTCTTTTGTGTAATCCAGCCTTGCGGATAGCCAGTCCGATCCCCTCTTGTTGTTCGAATTGGATCAATGGCAGATATCGGTAGAATAGGTTCTCAGCCTCCTCTGTACATCCATCCTTCATCAATGAACAAATCTTGACGAGAACCTCTGGATACGCGAAACCTGTCATCGCACCAATAGANCCTCTCCTCAGCTCGTCCAGTAAGAATACCCCGCCGAGCCCTCCGAAAATGCCNAGCCTGTCACNGATCCGGTCACGGATCAAGCTTATCTTAGTTGGGGTTGGAGGGTCTTCTAGCTTTAGATATTTCACCTGAGGGATCTCTTCTGCTACACGGGCGATGAAGCTTACTGGCATCTCTACTCCAGATACTTGCGGGTAATCTTGCATAACTATCGGGATTGAAATCCTCTCAGCCAATCGGGCGTAGTGGGCAAAGAGATTGTCAATATTTGCCTTTTGCATGGACGGTGCAGACACCATAATCGCTGCTGAGCCTAATTTTTCCGCTTCTTTGCTGCGGTCGATTACCGCCTTAGTACTGTTTGCCGTTGTGCCAAGCGTCACAGGAAGACCGTCTGCTGCAGAGATTATCGCCTCTGCTACTTTAGTTCGTTCGGCGTCGGTGAGACGCGCTGCCTCTCCCATTACACCAAGACCTACGACTCCCGTGCATCCGGTCTCCTTCGCTTGACCTACAATTTTGGGAATGGATTCGTAGTCTATTTCCTCGTTTGGAAGGAATGGNGTCGCGAGCATCCAATGCATACCGTAAAAATAATCGACCATTAAGAGCGTCCTTTGAACCTAGCTAATTCGAATCGATAATAGGAGTANAGTCATTGGATTAAACGGATTCTTTGATTTTCNCTATCTGCAACATACAACTCTCCATTGGGACCCGCGACTGCCCCGTGAGGTCGGGCCATTCCGCTTTTCATGGCATCACCATNGTCCCCATCTGGTCCCTTCCTTCCTCCGGCAATTGTCGATATTATGCCTGAGGAAACCTCTACTAGCCTGATGGCATGGTTTTCAGTGTCAACGATCAAGACATTGCCCTGTAGGTCGCAGCGTATCGCCTTTGGCCCGTTTAACGTAGCTGATACAGCAGGGCCGCCGTCTCCGGAATAGCCTTTATCGCCGGTACCAGCGATAGTCGTGATAATTCCGTCTCTGTCAACGCGCCGTAGAGTATTTCCACCCCTCTCACAAATAAATGTGTTGCCTAGATGGTCCGTACAAACTGCGCGTGCTCCGAATATTCCAGCTTCCAATGCATGGCCCCCGTCACCCGTATGTTCCAACTTTCCTGTACCGGCAAACGTGGTAATGATTTCAGAGTCAAGGTCCAGGAGGCGTATCTTCTGATCCTGCACATCCGCTATTAGCAGGCCTCCTTTTCCGTCAAGTGCGCAATCGTTAGGTTCTAGTAGCAACGATTGGGTACCTGGGATACCGTCCTCTCCAGAACNAGGGATTCCTGTGCCCGCTATTGTAGTAATCGTACCGGTATTCNCATCTATTTTTCTTATGGCGGGATTGAACCTCTGACATAAATACAGACCACCGTTCATATCCATCTGAATGGCATATATCTCGTCAATGTCTGCTTCGGTCGCTGGACCTCCGTCCCCTGAGTGACCTTGGTTACCTGTTCCAGCGAAGTTTTCGACAATGAGCCTGTGTAGGTCCACCCTGCGAATTCGAAAGTTGAAGCAATCTGCAAAATAAAGAAAATGTCCCTCCCGGTCGATTTCCACGTGGAAGGGATTGTCCATANCGGCTTTCCNGGCTGGGCCGCCATCACCTGAATAACCTCGTTTCCCGCTTCCTGCAATGCTGGTGATTGTCATGGTCATGTATGGTCTGCTCCGGACTGCTATTTTGCTATGTAACCTAAGGTATTGTTCTTATGGNTCGATGGCTGGTCACGACAGTACATTGGATCTAATCCATTGCCATGGTTTCACTTCGGCAAAGTGGAGAATGTATTCCTGGAAAAACTTGGGTATGTACAGGATTACGAGAACTACTATTAGTGTGCTGATTTTTGTCGGTATCAATCGAGGCCAGAAACGATCACATATTATGTAGTAGAGGAAGAAGTTTTCGAACAGGTTTGGGAAGAAGAAGATTAGCTTCCTGAACTCCTCGCCGGTCAACTCGAACGCTCCGATGCCAACCAGCCGGATCAAGAATAATCCAATGGCGGCGNTTCGGGCTAGATTATTCGACCAGCTTAGGCAAACTATCGCTTCTATAGTTAGATAGTACATATCTAGCCACTTGTCGAATCGTTGGTAATGCTCTCCAAATCCGACTTGATTTTCCCCCAACGCCACCTGTAGCGCATCTACAAGCACTACGTCCAGCATATCTATTACCATTGAGGCGANAGCGCCTGTTATGCGATATCTGAAGATGGTCGCTGGGATTAAGAGACGTAGTACGAGTACGATGATCGCAGACACGGTCACGGAATCTCACTCCAGAATATTGGCATTTGTGTGATCACAACAGAATNTTANAAGCAACGANTTCTAGCTGGCNAGCTTGGCCACACTNTTTTCCATCAACTGAGTGACTTTTTCTGAGTCGCTTTCCCACGGTGGCATGATTGGCGTACCGAATCTCACGGTGACGTGCCCCCTTTTTATGAAAGGAATAGACGTGGGCTTGCCAATCCCTTCTATGTTGATTCGGATTGGTACAACCGGTAAATTGCCAGCTATAGCCATAAGTCCAGTGCCGTTTAGAAACGGCTTAGTAGGGCCACCAACTGTCAATTCNCCTTCCGGATAAATAAGAACAGACCANCCGTTGTCCATGATCTCTCCCATATTCTCGAGGCTAGATCGAATGTTTCCTTTTCTGTGCTCCTTTTCCGACTTTCCGGTGGCAAATGGAAAAGCATTACCAATAAGGGTTATGAAGGTGCCCTTAATGAGGCTGTTATACATATGGGCTCCAGCAGCGATGGCGAGGCGACTCCTTAACGGATCGGGTAAAGCTTTTACATATATAGCATTGTCCATATGCAGGACATGATTGGCGATTAGGAGGGAGGGACCTTCTAAATTGTTCAGGTTCTCTTTACCTTTAACATCGATGCGATATGAAATATGGATTAACGGGAGGATGAAAGCATTTAGAAAGATAATTCTTATAATCCGAGCCCATAAATGTAAGCCCCAGTTCTTATACCCTTGTGAATCGTCTGATTTTTTTCCTCTGTCTACCAGCAACTGAAGATCTCGTAAGGTGGTTTCTGGAAGTATGTCGCCGTCATCAACGTAAATANCTAAATCTTCTTCGATTGCAGAGAGCAGNTCCACNCGNCCGAGGGAGTCGNGGCCTAACCCCGCTTCGAGTTCAATATNTGGTCGCAACTGATCAANCGGGATACCTGTGAGTTCAGNGGCCAGNCTNAGCAGAGGTGAGACAGCATTTTCTTCTTGATTCCTTGAAGTGNATTTTGACTCTCGAGGACCACCGGATAATATTGCCTCTATCACAAGTGGCTTTTTAACCTTTAATGTGTGAGTTCGTGGAAAGTCTTCTCCCGGCCAAATCGTATGGTTTCGTATCCTCTGATGACTTGCCAGCTGGTTGTTTACCCAGCGTATTACATCTGCTGCCTCCTCTGGCCTTTCTAGTATTAATGCGGCGTGCACTTCTGGTCCTTCTTCCCTATCTATACCAACGACGACCGCATCTACTACGTTTAAATGATTTTCAAGTACCTGCTCGATATCTTCNGGGAACACGTTCTGGCCATTAGGAAGAACGATCATATCTTTCTTTCTACCGTTTAGACGGAGGAATCCGTTATCGTCTAATAATCCTTGATCTCCTGTTTTGTACCATTCTCCTTCAAAGACTTCAGAGGTCTTTTTTTCATCCTCCCAGTAACCGGGGGTNATATTGTCTCCGCGAACAAGTACCTCTCCAGATTCGTCAATTCTTATCTCTATGCCTGGTGCCGGAGGGCCTGGACAATCAAAACGTGGTGCGGATTCTGGGTGACAGGCGATAATTGGCGACGCTTCAGTTGCACCGTATCCTTGAACTACGTCAACTCCTAGTAGTGTCCACCATTGCCCGACAGGTTCTGATAATGGGGCACCGCCGNCGATGATCATTCTTAAGCGGCCACCCATTTGCTTTCTCAGGCTTCTGAATATCAGTTTTCTGATAATCTTAGGAGATTTCCTCGACAATCTCACTAATCGATTGAAGATTGTNGCCCTGCCTTTTCTNTCGATTTCCCTCTCTATTCCCTTTTTNAACAGGTCTAACGCTTGTGGAACCAANAACATCACCGTGACCCTACGCTCCTGCATCGTTTTGAAAATCGCTTTTGGGCGTCTGCTGGTTATATATGTGACGTCAGCACCGATTCTCAAGGGAAATAATAGNCCACCCATCTGTTCAAACATGTGGCTAAGAGGAAGAATTGACAGCAATCTGTCGTCCTTTCGGCCAGTCATAATTTGTCCCACCGATTCCAGATTGGACAGCAGGTTTTTGTGGGTTAACATCACTCCTTTTGGGTCACCAGTAGTGCCAGAAGTAAACATTATCTCTGCTACATCATCTGTTTTTACAGGGGCGTCTTCTACAGGATTTAGAGAGTCAAAAGCTAAAGGCATGTCCTCCATATACATCAATGGAATGCCCATTGATTCATGCTCTTTCGGTGTGGCTTGAGAAACTATTGCCAGCTTTGGGCGAGTTTTTGCGATAACTGTATCGACAAATTCTTGTGAACTTCTCATATCTAATGGAACGGCAATGATTCCTGCCCTCATACAGGCAAAAAAAGATATCACCCAGACTGGTGAGTTTGGGCCCCATATGACGGCGACGTCTCCCTGCTGGAGTCCGTGTTGTCGTAGCAGAACAGCGGCCTTCCTAGAATCTTCAGCGAGACGTTTGTAGGTCCATGAGACGTACTTGAATCCAGGCTTAAACATCAGCGCAGGTTTGTTTTTATAAGTATCTGCGACTTCGTCTAGAAACTGGCCTAGACTGGATTGCATCGGCTCCTCTCCTAATTGTCAGTGGAATTTTGTGATTGTAACCTTTTTTATAGTTACATTAGATAAAATGATGTAGTTCCAGTTCCTAGGGGCTCTGATATACGTTGCCTCTGGCCGATACCGGTCGTAAAGTAGATTGGTTATGAAAAAANACAAACATTTCCAAGCCGTACTTATTTTCCTTACATTAACTATGTATTTTTTGTCGGGTTGCGGAGGTGACTCAAAGGAAACCTCCACCCCTGTAAGCCAGGTTGATTCAAGATCCCCGGCCACACCTTCATCAGTCATAATTGTGGGCACCCCTTCCTCTTCAGCACTAGCGCCTATTCAGGTGCCAATCGACACGCCAACTCCAAAACCCACAGCCAAGGCGATTGTGCCATCACCGACATCGGAAGTGGCAGAAGATGTAGATCCAATTTCGGTAGGGGATGTATTAGCATCGCTGGATACTGCACTTGCAGAGGGGTATGCCTACAAAAGTGACCTGTATATGAACATGACAGTCTCATTTGGAGAATTTAAGCAGGAAGTACCTCTTGCTATGGAAGGCGACGTCTCTCGTGGTGGTGACTTCCAAGGGAGGATTGACGTTTCTTCCAGCGATACACCACAGCTTATGGAAATAAGGGTAATCGATGAGCGCGCTTTCGTCCTATTTCCTGGTACAGATCGTTGGTTTGAACAACCCGCACTATCTTCAGGCCAGGAAACTATAAATCCTTCCGCGATAATAAGTGCGGTTAGATCCAACATAGTCGATGTTGTATACGTGGGCCCTGAAATTATGGGAGGAGTGCCATCGCATCATGTGCAAGGAGGCTTGAATGCTTCCTCAATAGGACATCTGGTGCCCCTCCTAACTGGCGCCGCAGGGGATGTTGAAGCCCATTTATGGGTGGAGGCTGGCACTGGCAGACTCGCACATTTATCCATGGAAGGTTCGGTTGAAGGGGGCCCTGAAGTTAGAGGTCCCTCAGGTGAGGAACTTGCAATATCGATAGAAGTCAACATGTCCGCCCGGGACTTTGGAAAGGAAGTCACTATTGAAATTCCTGAACTACCACCTTCTCCGGCGGATATGAGCTGGACTAGTCCACCAGAAATGCAACTTGAGAAAGGAAAAGACTACACCGCCACCATAAAGATTTATGGGGGCGGTGAGATCATATTAGATTTGTTGGAAGAGGAAGCACCAGTGACTGTTAACAACTTTGTGTTTCTTGCAAATGAGGGATATTACGATGGGATCACATTTCATAGAGTGATCCCCGATTTTATGGCCCAAGGAGGCGATCCCACGGGTACAGGGTCGGGAGGCCCTGGTTATATCTTTGAAAATGAGTTTCATACTGATGCTCGACATGATGGTGCTGGAGTTTTATCTATGGCTAATTCCGGGTTGCAGGGTGGCAAAGGGACCAATGGAAGCCAGTTCTTTATCACTTTCAGAGAGACTTCGTTTCTCGATGGTTTGAACGCTGACAATTCACCAAAAGATTGTTCGATACAAGGTACATCCTGCCATTCAGTTTTTGGGAGGGTTCTAGAAGGCATGGAGGTCCTGGAATCGATTACCCCAAGAGACCCTTCTCAAGGCGGGCCATCTGACGTAATAGAGAGTGTGACTATAAGTGCAGAATGATGACTGGTGACTTTGCTAGATTTTCATTCTGGATTCACCTGACTTTACAGCCATTGCATAATCTTTTCTATTTTGAATCACAGGCAGCATGACTGGATCTCGAGGGTCTTCAGCAGGTTCCGAAAGGAGAAGCCACCAGATGCCTACATCGTGCCACACTCCCTCTTTGAAACCAGCTTTCGGCAGTACTCCGTCTTTCTGGAATCCAAGATGCTCATGCAGGTAAACGCTGGCTTCATTAGGTAGTGCGATTACGCCAACTGCCGAAATAAATCCCTGCAACCTTAGGCATTCTGTTAGCGAGGAATACAAGGCAGATCCGATGCCCAAACCGTGAGCGGCTTCCCTTACATAAACGGTGGTTTCCACTGACCAGTTGTAAGCCGACCTCGATCTGAACATGCTACCGTACGCGTATCCCATGACCTCGCCATCATGTTCACATACCAGCCAAGGATATTTTTCCATAACCGATTCAATACGAGAACGCATCTCGGCTCCGTCTGGAGGTTCGGATTCGAATGTAATCGGGGTATTAATAACATATGGATAGTAGATGGCCGCCACTTGGCGAGCGTCGCGTAACGGGCGGTCTAACCTTATGACGGCCATTCTATTTCTTGTAGGGAGATTTCCTCTACCCGAGCAGGTTCTATTCTCTTGGCGGCAGGGGCGGGCCCGGATTCACCATATCCATACCCAGTGTACCGGAGAACATNGCGTCAATTTCCTCTACAGACCACCTTCCACTCTTGCGTAGTGTTCTTTCTTCCGCTGGGTTGTTCATGAGGGAGATCTGACCCCCTTGGCAGTGAAACACGTGGCCGTTGACGTCTTTTGCTTCGTCAGAAGCGAGCCATGCCACCATGGGGGCGACATCCTCGGGATCTCGGTTCAACTCAAGCGGAGTTACTGCTGAGTTTGACTGGATGCCACTGGCGGCCCTGAGATCCCGGGCAGACTGAGGNACTGTTTGGGTCATACGGGAATTTGCACCNGGAGANATGCTGTTTACCGTGACACCGTAACGTCCAAGATCCCTTGCAACTGCTCGCGTGAATCCAGCGATACCGTCCTTAGCNGCGCCGTAATTTGCCTGCCCTGAGTTACCGTATAATCCTGACGTTGAAGAGAATGTAATAATCCTTCCACTACGCTGTTGTCGGAATAATATGCTGGCTGCTTTAGTCACTGTGAATGTTCCTTTGAGATGCACAGCTATAACTGCATCCCATTCCTCTTCAGTCATGTTGAAGAGCATTCGGTCTCGGAGAATGCCAGCGACTGCTACGGCTATATCGATTTTTCCAAAGTTGTCGAGAGCCGTTTTGACAATATTTTCCCCACCATCCATTGTGACTACTGAGTCGTAGTTAGATACTGCCTCACCACCTGCTGCCTTAATCTCGTTCACAACTTCATCGGCAGGGGTGGCGGAGTCACCTGAACCATCCACCGCGCCGCCAAGATCGTTTACTACAACCTTGGCTCCTTCAGCCGAGAGCTGCAGAGCAATTCCTCTGCCGATACCTCGGCCGGAACCGGTTACCACTGCTACTTTATCTTTAAGAAGGTCACCCATCTTTTCTCTCCTATTTCATGGATTATCGCGTGTTCCGTGCTCGACCTCAGCTCACTGCCGGGGAGCCTGCGGAGGTGATGGGTTGACTAGGCCTTGCGTAAGATGCTGAGGGGCCATCTCACGAAGCTCGTCCATCGTCCATCGTCCTTGTTTGAATATTGTTCGTACCCTTCTAGGGAGTGATAGCTTTGTAATTACGCCGCCATATACCAGGAATGTTTGTCCGTTGATGTTGGCAGCCTGATCACTCGATAGATATGCAACAAAAGGCCCGATATCATCGGGGCTCATCTCCATGTCACTCGGTGCGGCCTCGCGATCCTCCGGTCTGTCTGCCCTTAACTGCCGGGCGGCGTCGGGAACCGATTGAGTCATGCGCGTATTTGCTCTTGGACAGATCGAATTTGCCGTCGCACCATATCTGCCAAGGTCTTTCGCCGCGACTTTCGTAAAACCGGCAATGCCAGACTTCGCTGCGGCGTAGTTGCCCTGTCCTGTATTACCGAAAAGTCCTGATTCTGAAGCGAACGTTACGATTCTCCCGCTTCTTTGTTGCCTGTACAGGATCGCAGCATGTTTGCAAACAGTGAAGGTGCCCTTGAGATGAACTCTTATGACGTCATCCCATTCCTCTTCAGTCATATTGAATATCATTCGGTCCCGGAGAATGCCCGCTACAGTTACAACGATGTCCAGTTGCCCGTAGTTATCTACCGCAGTCTGTACGACGCTTTCTCCGCCTTCCATAGTGGAAATGTCGGTGTAATCGGGAAGGGCCTCTCCGCCAGAGCTCTTAATTTCTTCAACAACCTGCTCAGCCGGGGTGTTGGAGGTCCCCTCACCGTCGAGGGCTGCACCGATGTCATTTACGATGACCTTCGCTCCCTCACCGGCAAGAGCTTTTGCGACTCCNGCACCAATACCCCTGCCGGATCCCGTGACTATTGCCACTTTGCCGTCCAGGTAATTCGCCATTGTTATCCTCCTGCTGTTTTTACGGGATTAGAATCTGGTCTAATCTAAGTAACCAACGTTGGCCTCGTAGCTTAGATTGCTCTGTAATTTTTTTAGACCGATGCCCATTTTGCCACAATATCGGTTGAGTTGTCACAGAGTGCAAAGATANAGTGATTAATTTGGAAAAGTTCAAATTAGTCTGTCGGANGCGGTTGAACCAATCCTTGATTCAAGAGATGTGTTAGATGGAGTGNTCAGGTGTTCTACGAATATAATAGTGCTTATGCCTAAGACTTGTTTTCACGTGGTTCTTTTCAAGCCTGAGATTCCTTATAACACGGGGAACATAATCAGGCTGTGCGCGAATATAGGTGCCGAACTTCATCTTATCCGGCCTCTCGGATTTGAAATGACTGAATCCCGTTTGCGCAGNGCTGCCCTTGACTATAGGGATCTTGCAATAGTTACTGAATATGATGCGCTCGACCAGTACATTGAGATGTTTCCAGAACGTAGGTTGTTTGCTACCTCCTCGAGGGCAAAAACCTCTTATGATGAGGTGGAATACAGGNAGGATGACGCCTTTTTATTTGGACCTGAGTCTGTAGGGCTCCCAGATGATCTGTTGTCATGCTTCCCTGAAAACAGAATACTTCTTGTTCCCATGATGCCTGGTAGTCGTAGCCTAAACATTGCTAATTCAGTGTCTGTTATCGCTTACGAAGCGTGGCGTCAACTCAATTTTCAAGGTCGTGCTGAACCCCAGTGACCGCCTATGTATTAAACATTTAATCTTATGTATTTATATCGTGTAACCTTTGACACCGTACGAGGTAGGTATTCAGAGAATGGAAACCGGCAAGTTTTAGGTAAATCTTTCTAATGGGAAGACCAAACTGGCATTACGATCATCCCCCTGCCTGCACATGCGNTCAGTGCGCTGAGTACAGGCTTCGAAAAAGAGATAGGGGAATATTAGCAATCATTAAGGATATGATTAGGAGCCTTTTTTTGAGGAGGAGAGGTTGATCCGTATTCCGCAGGAATATATCGATGAGATGATTTCCNACGCGCTTGAAGATGATCCTGATGAATGCTGCGGCATCCTTGCAGGCAAGGATAGNGAAGTGTCAAGACTGTACCGAATTAGGAATTCCACCCCGAGCCCTTATCGATATGTCATGGATCCTCAAGAGATGTTAAAAGCCATGCGTGATTCCGATTGTAGGGGAATTGAACTACAGGCGTTTTACCACTCTCATACCCACAGCCCTGCCTATCCTTCTGAAACCGANACTCGAATGGCTGTCGATTCTGGATGGGTGGACTTCTGTTACATACTTGTTTCTCTGGAAAATAAGGAACTGCCAGATGTTTGTTTTTATATNGTTGATTCCGANNGGGNAATTTCAGAGGAACAAATNGAAATAATCTGACCGGTCTTTTTCTACATTGGTTCCTTCTTCAGGATCGCTTGGTCAAATAGGTTCTGGCCTTGATACTACTTTGAAAAACCTACTAAATCGCATCAGGATAGTCATTACTAATTAGAGTAATTTGAGTCAGGAGAAGGAGGTTTTACGTTGGATCCTTGGGAGAGTCAGGCTCGGAAGATTGGGCCAGTGCGTGCCTTTCGTTTACTATCCGGCTTCAGGGGATGTGGCAAGCATTACAGGCCCCTCGGCCTTAAGCACCTCTCCGTTTTCAATCTCTAGATATAGTCTGATCCCCGGATTAGGACTTCCCTTCGTTTCCCCAAGGGGGAATACCTCTGCTGTCACTCTTCCAGGTTCTATTATTAATAAACCTACTGTTCCGAGTCTTGCTTCTTTGTGATGGGGGAAAGTAATACTTCCAGAATTTACTAGGACAATACCGTCTCTGTACTCCAGCCGTTCCTGATGCGTATGCCCAGATACCATTATGTCGACTTTTCTCGGAAAAAGTTGCTGTAAGTCTGTCACGGGACGGAATTGTCCCTCCATGCTGTGGATCATGCCCACAGTCCAGCCTTCAGCTTCTAGTATTTGTGTGTCATCCATACGCGGATCTGGAATGGGGTCATTGTTACCCGTGGAGCAAATTACTGGAGCGAATTGCTCACACCAATCTAAAACTATGGGAGAAGTTAAGTCTCCACCGTGAAGAATAATATCGACGCTTGAAAGAAATTCACCTGGAAGGGGTCCCAACTCGTCCATCGACCGTATCCTGCCGGGTAGGTGTGTGTCTGTTATTAGCCCGAGGCGCATCAAGGAAATGTATATCTAGAAGGGTTGAGGATCAAGACCTGTAAGGTTGGTTTCTCCGTCTAAACCATCCGTATCGCCATCCAAAAATACCTAAGAGTATGATAAATTGAAAAATACCCGGAATCAAAGCTGCTCCGATTTCTAAGCTTTCNATTTTTAGTACGTATAACGATGGTGTGGGCACCACGCTATTCTCTAACCCCACAACTAGGAATGACCAAATATTATTCATTGTGTGGAACCCGATTGCTAGCTCTAAACCACCGTCCACCAAAGTGATTATTCCCATAAAAGCTCCTAGAGAAAGGATTGCTGCCATGTAAGGGAGTATGCCGTATTCCCAGGGCTCTGGATTTGCTAAATGGACCGCGGCGAATATCAATGAAGTTGATATGAGCAAGAACTTTTTCGATCTAGACACCAGTGACAAACCTTGAAGTAGGTACCCACGGAAAAAGACCTCTTCCATTCCTGCCTGTATTGGTACAAGGATTACGACAAATATGGCAAGAATTACGTAATCAAAAGTCACTGGATTACGCGTCAGTTCGCCACCCATCGCTTCCGCAGTGTTGAGCTTCAGTTCAACGATCAATGAAATTGTAGATAAGACAAACACGATAAGCATGGCGAAAGCAAACCGTTCGTAATCGAATCGTAATCTGCCAGTGATAATTGGGAGCAGTTTTTTCTTGTGTATCAATGCCGAAAGAAACCACAAACTGACGGCTCCGATGAGAGGAGACATCATAGTTAGTACGAATCCAGGAACATTAGATGGCCCCCTGATATTTAAGGAGTCTATAGCGCAGTTGAATCCCCACAATCCGAAACGGGAAATAAAACCGCATACTGCAGCTAGAGGCAACGCTCCGACAAGTTGCCACATTATTACCACGGAGACAGAGCATATAATCCATCGTGTCCAACTGTTTTTCCCGTACAGGGCGGCCAATATGAACGCCCTGTCAGCAGGAATAGTTCTCTCCTCAACAAACTGAACGCCACAGTGGTGACAAAATGGGTGGTTTGATTCAGCCAACATTTTGCCGCAGTTTGTGCAAAATATCTGTGAATTATGAGGTTCCTCAGGATTTNTGTGTGTGTTGATCATCAGATGAAAAGCCTATAAGAGAGANTACCTTGGAGCAATCTTTGGCTAAGGTTATATCAGCGAAGGACAGGCTGAATATCAGGCGCAATTGACGCTTGGAGTGCCCTGTGCTAATTTCTCATCTAGCCCTCATCGCAAATACAGGTTAAGACCTCCCGTCAAGAAAGGAGCACCATATGTCCCAAAGTCGCGAAGCGGCAGTAGTAGGAATTCATGAATACCCTCTTAGGGTAGCGCCAGGCGTCAGCGCACTACAAATCAAGGCAAATTCGGCTTCGAAGGCTCTCGCTGATGCTGGATTNTCTTGGAAAGACGTGGACGCAATATATGACACCGGTACACACCAGAATATCGGGGGGCTCGGGATTTCCGAGTATCTCGGGCTCAAACCGAGATTAATAGACACAACTTCTGTAGGTGGCTCTTCTTACGAGTTTCAGGCAAACCATGCTGCCACCATGATTGCTGCGGGTAAGGCCAANGTTGCCCTGCTCACTTATGGGTCAACTGCTCACTCTGACAGGCGGGCGATTGGTACNGGGGGCGCAACAGGATTGGGAGCTCCAACTCCATTCAACAATATGGAAGACCCTTGGGGAATGACCCTGATATCTAATTATGGAATGGTGAAAGCACGTCACATGCATCAGTACGGTAGCACCGATGAGCAATTTGCGAACATATCCGTAGCTACTAGATATCATGCGATGAGGAATCCTGAGGCGGTCAAGGCAATGACTGACTTAGAATTTGTAGGGATAGATGAGATCACAACTCAGGACGTCCTTGATTCGCGCCTCATTGCGTGGCCTCTTCATTTGCTTGAATGTTGCATGGTCTCGGANGGTGGTGGGGCGGTAGTGATTGCATCTAAAGAAATCGCGACGAACTGTAGGAAAAAGCCCGTTTGGATAATAGGGGGAGGTGAAGCCACCAAATATAGAGAAAATGGAGGAGATATCACCGTAAGTGCGGGGGCTCAATCAGGCCCTAGGGCTTTTGCTGATGCGGGTGTGTCACCAGGTGATATTGATGTGCTCATGGCCTATGACTCCTTTTCTATAACTGTTATGTGCATGATTGAGGATCTCGGGTTTTGCAAAAAGGGAGAGGGTGGAGACTATGTAAGTTCAGGGGTTCTGAAATTTGATGAATCTGGCGGACCAGCATTAAACACAGACGGTGGTGGGCTATCGTCCAATCACCCAGGAGAGAGGGGGATATTCCTAATACTGGAATCGGTGAGGCAATTGAGAGGCGAATCAACGTCACAAGTTGAAAATGCAGAGCTAGCTGTAGCGGTTGGAAATGGAGGTTCACTCGGTTCTAGGCACTCTACTTCGGCAACTATACTGGCATCGGACTAATTAATAGGGGAGCACCTGTAAATGACACAAGAAACACCACTTAGGCCGCAGCCCAGATTCCCTGAGCCGGATACACAGCCGTTTTGGGATGCGACGAAGGATAGAAAGCTTACGTATCAAACCTGTGATTCGTGCGGAGAGGTTATTTTTTATCCAAGGGGTCATTGCAACGCATGCGGCGAATTAGAGACTACCTGGCATACTTCTAGTGGAGAAGGAACCGTTTATACCTATAGCGTTATTATGCAAAGCAGACACCCAGCNTTCAAAGATTTGGGACCCTATGCGCTGGCCTACGTTGACCTGGATGAGGGGTTCAGGATTATGACGAACATAGTGAATGTAGATGATCCTATAACAGGNGTCAGTTGCGGTATGAGGGTTAGGTTGAACTGGCACGACCAGGGTGAAGGTGCGATAGCCTTACCCATGTTCGAGCCCGCGTGAGCTCAACAAAAACACTACCTTTGCGGGAGACAATTGACGCTCTTCCGCCTATCTGGCAACGAGACGTCCTGCCAGAAATAAATGAAGAGATTGCCGCTAATCCGTCTAGGCTGTTTGTGCTAGATGACGACCCTACGGGTCCGCAAACAGTCCATGATGTGGCCTTTCTTACAGACTGGTCAAAGGAAGCATTACTATCGGAGTTTCGTACGAGTGAGCGCGCAACTTTTATTCTAACTAATAGCCGATCGGTAACTCAGGCCGAGGCAATTAAGATTAACGCTGAGGTTGGTAGTAATATCTTGCTGGCCTCATTAGAGTTGGGCAAGCCAATCAGCGTGATATCAAGGTCTGATTCCACCCTCCGCGGCCATTTTCCTTCAGAGGTTGAGGCTCTTGCCGGAGCTCTTAATCCTGATACTGGGTATGACGGACTCATATTTATACCATTCTTTATAGAAGGCGGCCGTTACACGGTAGGGAATGTGCAGTATTCGAGAGAAGGTCACAGCTTAGTGCCTGTAGCCGAAACTCCTTTTGCCAAGGACACGGCCTTTGGCTATAAGTCTTCTAATCTCAGAGAGTGGATGGAAGAAAAATATGGAGGAAGAGTAAAAGCAAGGGATATCTCAGCGATTTCAATTGAAGACATTAGGCTTGGAGGTCCAAGTAAAGTACAAGAACTTCTAGAAGAGCTTAGAAGAGGTGAGATCTGTATTGTAAATGCCGCTGATATGCGTGATCTTGATGTGGTTGCTCTTGCCGTGNTGAGAGCNGANCGATTAGGGAAAANNTTCCTTTTTAGGACATCTGCTTCNTTTGTTCGGTCAAGGATNGGNCAANGTGNNCAACAANTGTTGNCCCGGGACGAGATAGCTAGTTCCGACGAAGGAGGGGCTCTGATATTGGTAGGCTCTCACGTCAGAGGCAGTACCTTGCAGCTGGAGAAGGTTTTGGATATTCCTGGGATGAATGGAATAGAACTTGACGTATTCAAGGTTATAGATGGCGTTCCGGGATTAATACGTTCCATAATCAATCAAGTTGAGGAACACCTATCCCGTTCAGAAGACGTAACGGTTTATACAAGTAGAGAACTTGTGACNGGCGAATCGCCCGAAGAGTATTTGAGGATTGGTGCTGCAGTAACTGACGCTATGTCAGCTGTAGTTGCTGGCCTTTCGGTAAAGCCGCGCTATCTTGTNTCGAAGGGAGGAATGACCTCGTCAAACGTGACAAAAAATGCACTCAACATGAAGAGGGCACTGGTGCCAGGGCAAATATTTCCGGGTGTNNTAGTTCTTCAGATGGGCCCTGAAGCGAAATATCCAGGAATGAGGTTCATACTATTTCCAGGTAATGTTGGAGACCCGGAGGCTATTGCAGATGTAGTTCGTAAAATGGATCCGTCGGATGTAGGCGCTTAGGTCTGTTGAAGTGTTAGTTGGTACTCAGGAAATTCTCGATCAGGCTGTNGAGGGTGGGTTTGCAGTGGGCGCTTTTAATGTGTACAACCTTGAAGGAGCCAAGGCGGTAGTCCAAGCTGCTGAACAAGAGCTCCTCCCGGTAATCATCCAGATNCACCCTACATCGATTTTGACAGGTAGCAAAACTTTGTCTGCGCTGTGTTTGGAGGCTGCTAAAGAGGCCACTGTTTTGGTTTCAGTGCATTTGGACCACAGCGACTCTGAAGATGCGATAAAAGCCTCTCTAATTGCTGGAATTAGGTCGGTGATGGCAGATGGGTCATCACTTAAATTTGATAGGAATNTAATTTTTACTAGGCAATGTGTGAAAAATGTACATTCATTGGGCGGATTTGTGGAGGGAGAACTGGGNAGGCTTTCGGGTACCGAGGACGGCCTTACAATTCCCGAATATGAAGCCCGCTATACTAACCCAGAGCAGGCTTATGAGTTTTGTATAGAGACGGGATTGGATGCACTGGCAATATGCATTGGGAATGTTCACGGGAAATATTTCCGTGAACCGGAACTTGACTTTGGCAGGCTTTCCTTGATCAGAGAGGCCGTTTCTGTTCCTCTAGTTCTTCATGGAGGATCAGGCCTGCCCGAGAGTATGGTTAGGCGGTCTATAGAATTGGGTGTTCGTAAACTCAATGTCAACACAGAANTACGTAACGCCTATCTAGGTTCCTTGAGAGATAGCCTGAGCTTAAATACACCCGATATTACGAANGTTATGGATAACGCTGTGGAAGCTATGACCTCCGTAGTTGTAAAAAAGATCAGGCAATTTGCAGGTAGATAACAACAAGCTTGAGAAAGGATAGTAGAAAATGAAAGCCGGGTATTTCACAATGCCTCTACACCCGCCCGGGTCCAACGTAACGGAAACCCTGGAGAGTGATCTAAACCAGCTTGTTGTATTAGACGAACTAGGCTTTTCGGAAGCCTATATAGGAGAACATTTTACATTTGAATGGGAGAACATACCGGCACCCGACCTTATAATTGCTCAAGCCTTGGGCATGACTCAGCAAATTAAGTTGGGTACCGGTGTAAACTGCATGCCAAATCATAACCCCATGATGCTTGCTCATCGGGTTGCTCAACTCGACCATATGGCAAAAGGCAGGTTCATATGGGGAGTGGGTTCCAGTTCAACGCGTGGTGATTATGAGATGTTTGGATTCGACCCAAACTCGGATGACAGACGCGCCTACACAGGGGAAACACTCAAGGCTATTTTGGATGTATGGAAAAATCCTGAACCCGGTCTTTATGAATCTAAACACTGGCAGTTTCGAATTCCCGAGCCTGAAGATGATATTGGGCTTCGACTCCACCTTAAACCGTATACTAAGCCTCATCCTCCGATAGCTCTTGGCGGGGGTTCACCTTATTCAGGGACACTTGTTATTGCTGGACAGAACGGATGGATTCCTATTAGTTTGAATCTTGTCCACAACAGAGTAATAAGAACCCACTGGGAAGCCGTTGAGCAGGGAGCTAGCACGTCTGGTAAAACACCTGACAGGAACGAATGGCGAATAGCCCGGGAAGTGTACGTCGCTGAAACGACTGAAGAGGCCCGCCGNCATGTCATGGAAGGCGTATTAANGAGAGACTACGAAAAGTACTGGTTCAATCTCCTCGATTCCAAAGAAAATATGAAGGGCGATATTGATATACCTGATTCCGATGTTGACGCGGAGTATCTAATGGATAATCTGTGGATAGTCGGTAGCCCCGAAGATGCAGAGAGGCAACTTCGAGANNTATATGGGGATGTAGGGGGATTTGGCGTACTACTTGCAATGGGTCATGAATGGCAACCTAGAGAGCAGTGGGTAAATTCTATGACCCTTCTTGCTAAAGAGGTGATGCCTCGGTTAGATGATCTTATAATTCTTCAGGGCTGAAAAATTTCAACCAGAGTTTAAAAATTTGTCATCTGCCTTGCTTGATGAAGTCGGCAACGCGTTCCCCTATAGTCATAGCCGCGATATTTGTGTTTGCTCGAGGACAATCAGGCAGGATAGAAACGTCTGCCACCCTAAGTCCAGTAACTCCATAAATCTTACCGAATTGATCTACAACGGCTCCGGCATCGTTTGAAGTTCCCATTTTGCAAGTTCCCGATATGTGATGCATAGTCATGACGTTTTTCAGCATCCATTGATCTAAGGCTTCGTCGTTGTCGAGTGTTTCTTGGTCAGGTGCGACCTTGCCGTCTATATAACTGGAGAACTGGGGACTAGCAGCCAACTTGTCAGCTAGTCTTACACCTTCNCGCATTCTCTGAAGATCTGATTCTGTGCTCAACATGTCATAGTCCAAGTAGGGTTGTATAGTAATGTTCGATGACTGCAAACGCATCTCACCAGCACTCTCTGCTAGATAGATTCCTACCGATATGACTAGTGCACCGACGCCCCCAATGTCATGGTTATATCGCATGACCATTATCATGTCGTTCTCATAGGGGGAATCTTCAGCTTTGTAGCGTAAAGCTACTTTTTGCGGTCCAACAGATTGGTCGGGGGTATTGAATNAAAAGGAAGGTTTCCACATAGTGTGGACTGTTGGATGATCACGAAGATTTCTTCCTACTGCAGGCGAGTTGTACGTGACGGGTATTCCGTGTTTTTCTAGTTGGTCAGCAGGGCCAATTCCCGAAATCATCAGTAAATGCGGAGACGCAATAGCTCCGGCACACAATACGATTTCCTTGGCCTCTGCAAGAAAAATCTCACTGCTACTTTCTACCTCTACCCCTACTGCAGTGTTCTCTCTGAAAACTATGCGTTTTGTTGTGCAGTTCGCCTTAATCGTTAGATTTAACCTGTGTCTGCTTTGTCCAAGATACCCNAGGGCGGTGCTAAATCTAATGCCACCCGGATTGTTTAAAGGGTATGGCCCCACTCCGGTTGCATCTGGTAAGTTGTGATCAGGATTCTCTGGGAATCCGAATTGTCTGCAAGCTTGGTAAAAGGCCAGTTGATCATCCGTCAGGCTNTCAAGCGGATGTCTATGTACAAGGATAGGCCCGTCCTTGCCATGGAAGTCGCCACCAAAATCAAGGTCGGTTTCAATCTTAATCATGTAGGGAAGGGCCTTTTCATAAGACCATTCGTCGTTGCCCATGTCGACCCACCTTTCAAAGTCGTTCGGAATAGGTCTTAGAAATACNTGACCGTTGATGGCACTCGTCCCTCCTGTTACGCGACCCCGCGGCACTTCCATTTTTGAGGATAAGGAGGATGCTCTGCCGGTCAGATTCCAGTCGTGTTTTCCTCCAACTACTACTCCGTCCGCTCCGGTTCCCCAACCGTTTTTGAGATCATCTGGCAATCTTTCGAAATCTGGGTAGTCAGGCCCCGCCTCAAGGAGTAAAACAGAAACCGAAGGGTCTTCTGAAAGACGAGACGCAAGCACGGCGCCTGCAGAACCGGCCCCAACTACTATCACGTCATATTTCATAAAAATTCCTCTATCTATTGAAGAATGCAGCGCTAATCGTCAACAGCAATGCAGGTATATAAAACAATCCTACGGTGGAAAAGCTGAGAAAAACGAACGCGAGGAGGACTACTGAGGCTGCCCAGGAGTACGATCGCCATCTCCATAAGACTCTGGAGTGTTCGATATTTCTGGGGGCACCCATGATAGTCGAAAAAACTGCGACACCTGTCGTTAACCAGGGGAAAATTAGCACGAAAAGTAAGCTACCTCCGTTAGCCTCCAGTAAGGTTACATTGCTGCCCGAGATCTGTGTTAACCCACCNCTACTATCTATAGTTTCNCCCCCTGAGTAAAANGGAATGAACAAAAGAATGAATGCTGCAGCCATAGTTGAAATATGGGCAAGGCCAGATAGGATGGTGGAGAGTCTGAGGCCTGTCATCTAGCCGGAACCCCCTATTATCTCGGCTACTTTGGATACTAGCGCTGGTAGTGTCACTCCGGTTGGTCCACGCAAGATATGGGTGGCTATTTTTGACAATGAGGTCTCGTTGGGATTGGCCTCAACGACAAATCCTCCAGAAGCTTTCACCTCCTCGGGAAATCCTGCTGCCGGGTAAACAGTGGCTGATGTTCCTATCACCAGCATACAATCACTTTGGGAAGCATGTTGGAAACACTCCGCTAAAACACCTTTAGGAATGGGCTCTCCGAACATAACAGTATCCGATTTTACAGGACCACCACAGTTNGGACAGGCAGGAAANTTTCCTAAAATATGTTCTAAACTACTAANGGTGATATCNCCACCAGGAAATGAGTTCCTGTGCCATCTTGTCTCNCAGTTTATNCAACGTAACTTTGTTCGATTCCCGTGTATTTCGGATACCGAACTCGAACCTGCCCGAAAGTGTAAATTGTCCACGTTCTGGTTGATCTGGTGCTTCAACACCCCTATGGCCTCTAGCTGCGCGAGTGCGAAGTGTCCTGGATTTGGCTCCGCATTATCGATCGCTTCCCTGAATTTTGTTCGTTCAGGTTCAGATTGTTGGTCTAGGTTTTTTCGCCACCATTCNGCAGGGTTTCTTACGAAGTCATCGTAACCGTTCATTGCTGGTTCCCCAAGCTTNGTCCAAAGGCCGCCTGGGCCTCTNAACGTAGGAATCCCACTCTCAACTGACANNCCGGCTCCTACTAAAGCAACGACGTGCTCAGCCCNTGCAACAGCTTTTGCCGTTACGGTTAGAACATTTTCATNTGAGCGGCAGTCACGATTGTTAGACATCTTCTTTAAACAGTTATCGCTAATCGTCATAGGTTGCTATAAAGATATTGAGTTGGCGCTCTTCTAAAAGTGTCAATTAACTGGAAGGTCTTATGGTGTTATCAATTACCTCCAGTTCGTTCGCCTCTTTTAGGAGGGTTCCAGGAACTGAATTTATCTCAGCTGTGGTGACGATACATTGTTCATATTCTGCAGTATGCCTGATCACCTTTTCTCTTCGAACCAGATCGAGCTCAGAAAGTAAGTCGTCTAACAGCAGAACTGGTTCGGACCCTCTTTTCCCCTTCAGAAAACGTGCCTCTGCGAATTTCAACGCTAGTATTGCCGTACGAGCTTGCCCNCTGGATGCAAATCTTTCGGCGTTAGTCTCTTCAATCATAATCTTCATATCATCTCTGTGGGGTCCTACCGATGTGGAACCTTGAGCAATATCTNTGTTTCTAGCATTCNTAATAGCTGATGCCATTGACTTCTCTATAAGCGATGGCTCGTCTTCGCTTTGAATGTCCGAAGAAGAAATATATTTACAGCACATCTTTTCATTCGTTCCGCTTATTTCACTGTGCAAAGGTCTTGAGTTTTCAGATAGGCTTCTCACTGCCTTAACTCTTTCNGCGGTGATTGTACTCCCTGTGTTGGAAATCTGATCGTCCCAAAAGTCGAGTTCAGAAGGAACAGATAAGCCTTCTCGGATTGACCTTAGTAGATGATTACGCTGAGTAGTGGCGCGNTGATACTGTTGAAGGGTTCTTAGATATTTTCTGTCCACCTGNGATAGAAGGATGTCAAGATAACGCCTGCGTGTGGNGGGTCGCCCAAAAACCAATTCAAGATCTTCCACCGAAAAAAGTACAGCATTGAGACGGCCCACTAGATCCGAAGAGCGTTTTGGAATTCCATCAATCCTAATGAATTTTTGCGTTGTGAACCCGTCCTCGTTTTCTGATAGCTGAGATCNGTAGTGAATCTCAAGGCGTTCGCTAGATTCCTTGCTTAGGACAGTGGCGCCAACCATGGCGTAACTGAAACCATCGATTAGATTTTCAAGAGAGGNTTTATTTACAAGATCTCGTTCCAAACCGGCTCTTGATGACTTTGCTATGGCTAGGGAATACACTGCTTCAAGGAGGTTGCTCTTGCCGTGTCCATTGCCGCCTCGAACAATTGTTGGGCCTGGAGGCAAGTCGAGTTCTAGNCTTGCGTAGTTTCGGAAGTTTGACAGGGACATGCGGGAGATATGAATGGCGGTGTCTCCGTATGATAGTACTCAGGATTTTAGCACGTGCTTGGTAAGAAACATCTCCAACTCGGCGAGCTGTGAGATACTTTCTGAACATTCTGAATACTTACTAAAATGGAGGTATTGACTGGACGTGTCNGCTGTACTTGCCCTTGCAGGAGGAGTTGGTGGAGCAAAACTTATTCTGGGATTATCCAGATTGCTCTCACCTGAAGACCTTTCTGTAGTNGTTAATACTGGTGATGACGAGGANTTTTATGGNCTTCATGTTTCCCCTGANCTAGACACCGTAATGTACACGTTGGCTGGAATTTCCAATCTGGAAACTGGTTGGGGAATAACAGGNGAATCGTTNCGTACTCTTGAACGNCTTAGGGCCTATGGAGCTGATGGATGGTTTAATCTTGGTGACCTTGACTTCGCTACTCATATTATGAGGACCCAGATGTTGAGAGAAGGTAAGACTTTGTCTGAGGTCAGTGACACTCTTTGCTCAGCTTTGGGAGTGGATTATGCAATTTCACCGATGACAGATGGCCGACTGCGCACTTTAGTTGGCACAGAAGAAGGTGAGATGNCTTTTCAAGAATATTTTGTTAAGAATCATTGCGATCCAAAGGTGGAATATCTGAAGTTTGATGGGGCGGATGATTGCCACCCTTCACCAGTCTTTCAGGATGCGTTGGTGAGTGCGGATGCAATTGTATTCTGCCCGTCTAACCCATTCTTAAGCGTGGATCCTATTTTGGCAATTCCCACTGTTCGTGAGTTAATTAAAGGATTCATGGGCANCCGGATAGCTGTAAGCCCTATCGTAGGAGGACAGGCTATCAAAGGACCTGCCGCAAAAATGCTCGAAGAATTAGGGCATGATGTGTCTGCTNTTGGCGTGGCNCGCCGGTACATGGACTTATGTGATTTTTTTGTGATTGATACCNNGGACTCCGACCTAGTAGCTGATATTGATCACTTGGGAATGAAGGCATATGTCACGGACACTGTAATGGTCGATGAAAACGACAAGATCAAGCTGGCAGAATATATTTTGGACCTCTGTAATCTAGAAAGAGGCAACTAAGTTCGTGCCGAATATCGCTGTACTCATTCCCATGAAAACCCCGNGCAGAGCAAAGTCACGATTATCAGGANTGTTTTCTGTGTCGCAAAGAGNANCGTTGGTTAAGAATATGCTCAGGAGGGTTTTATTAGCGGCGAGAGGATCTTCTGCTCAATCCGTTACTGTAGTGGGAGGNGGAGTTAATGTAAGAAGGATAGCTTCAAAGTATTTNGCCGAATGGACCGCATCCTTGGGGAACGACCTGAATGCAGATCTAATGGACTCGATAAAGGCAAGAGAGTCNGAAGGGTTTTCAACAATCTATCTCCCTGGGGATCTTCCCTTCGTACAGCCTATTGACATTGACACCGTNATAGATGCATCCCGGCAAGGGACCCGNCTCGTGCTTGTTCCCTCCTCAAGTGATGGAGGAACAAGTTGCATGTTAATCCCCTCACGATATGGCTTTACGACTCTTTTGGGACATGACAGTTTCAACAGACATTTGAAAGCNGCTCGAGACATGGAATTAGAATCCACCGTTATCACCCCTTTGGGAGTATCTATGGATCTAGATACGGAGGAAGACTTAATCCGATGCGAGGAACTTGAGCCNGGATTCAGGGCCCGACTTGCTGCCCCAATCATTGAAATGGGAGAGAGTGATGCTTGAGACACCCCTAAAGCCCAGAATCGGGGTCTTGTTGCCTACTAGAGGCCTCTTGATGGAGGGTAACCAGCCAGACGATATAGAAGAAGTGTTNTTGATGGCTGAGGAGGCCGAACAAGCGGGGCTTGACTCGGTCTGGNTAGGTGACAGTCTTACGGCCAAGCCGAGACTTGAGCCTTTGACTACTCTTTCAGCTCTTGCAGTTCGAACTTCGAAAGTACGTCTAGGTACAGCGGTCATGCTAGGAGCACTCAGGCATCCGGTATCGCTTGCCCATGCTGCGGCCACAGCGGACATGATATCGAGAGGCCGAATCGTTCTCGGCATGGGGGTAGGAGGAGCCTTTAATGAGGCACAGAGACAGGAGTGGAAGAATGTTGGCGTGGACTCACGACATAGGGCGGGTCGCTTTGAGGAACTGGTTAAGATATTTAAGCCACTAACCAGGGGGGAAATGGTCACATTTGAAGGAGAACATTTTTCGGTTAAAGATGTGTCCATAAAGCCTGTTTCCTCTCAGCCCATGGGGGTGCCAGTTCTAATCGCTGCCCACGGACGTTCTGGGTTAGAAAGGCAATATAAGAGGGTCTTGTTTGGTGACGGCGCCATTTCCATTTCCGATTCGCCTCAGGAATATGCCGATGCTCTAGGGCGAATAAGGTTCCATGCTGAAAATGCAGGAATAAATTACGAAAGTATTGAAAAAATATTTTATATGACAGTAAACATATCAGATAATCGCGAAGAGGCATTTAATGAAGCTGATAGGTTTCTAAATATTTACTATGGTATGAATATATGGGGAGAGAGATGGGGTCCTTGGGGCCCGCCTGAAGAAGTTGCTCGTCGTGCCGAATCTTACCTGGCTGCGGGAGCCAATACGATAATTTTTAGATTTGCTTCATTTGACCAGAGGAAGCAAATGGATTTGTTTTTGAATGACGTTGTTCCGTATCTTTAACGATCAAGCGTCATCATCGTAAAAGGGCCGTTGGTCAACCATTGCGTTGAAGTCATCTTCAGTAAGTATCACAATTCCTAATCGTGCCGCGTCTGAGAGTTTGGACCCCGCATCATCTCCTGCTACCAAGTAATTTGTACGGCTGGAAACGCTGCTACTTACTGAGCCTCCAAGTTGCTTGATTAGGTCCTGTATATCAGACCGGCTGAAGTTCTCCAACCTTCCAGTGACTACGAAGCGTAACCCCGTAAGAATCTGCTGTATTGGCTTACTACTTGGTTCGATGCCCNCGTTTTTCGTATTTACCCCTGCTTGCTTTAGCTTATCCAGAACTTTCCTATTTGAATCGGAAGAGAAATATTCCGAAACGCTTTGGACAATTTTAGGTCCAATGGCAGGAATGGCCAACAGTTCTTCTTCGGAGGCTGCTATTAAGTTGTCTATGTCGCCGAATCTATCAGCAAGAGAATCAGCCACTTCAGTACCCACATGTCTTATTCCAAGTGCTGTCAGCAACCTTGAGAGAGGTCTTTTCTTGCTGTTCTCTATGGCATCCAACAGGTTGGAAGTACTTCTTTCAGCCATCCGATCCATGTCTAGAAGGTGCTCACTACGTAGAGTGTAGATATCGGCAACGTCAAAAATCAGATCGTTATTTATTAATGCTACGCCTAGTTTTCCACCCATTCCATCTATGTCCATTGACGACTTGCTGACAAAGTGCTCTACCAGCCGTACTAGCTGTGCTGGACACGAAGCGTTTGTGCAGTAAAGAGCGGCTTCATTTATGTTTCTACTTGTCTGCCCCCCGCAACTCGGGCACTCGGAAGGCATGACGAATCTACTTTCTGACCCGTCCCTAAGTAATTCATTACTTCTTACGATTTGCGGGATGACCTCCCCCGCTCTCTCGATTACTACGAAGTCGCCTATTCGTAAATCTTTAGATAAAATGTAGTCTTCATTATGCAATGTAGCCTGACGAACCGTCACTCCTCCAACTTCTACTGGTTCTAGGACAGCGTAAGGATTGATCGTACCTGTCCTACCTATGTTTACCCGGATGTCCAATAACTTAGTTGTGGCCTGAGCTGCAGGAAATTTATAGGCTACAGCCCATCTGGGTTCTCTGCCGACCGATCCTAGATGTTGCTGATAGTCCAATCGATCCACTTTAACGACCACTCCATCACATTCGTAGTCTAAGTTCTCACGTTCTCGTGTCCATTGCTCATAAAAATCAATCGCTTCTTCTAAGCTGGAGGCTAGGAAATTATGAGGATTAATCTTAAATCCGAGCGTTTTTAGCAAATCTAAAGTTCCCAAATGTGTCTCGGGCATAGGNAAGTTTCCTTCCGCCCATCCTAGGCTGTAAATGAATATATCTAGAGGTCGCTTTGAGGTGACCGAAGGATCCAACTGCCTTAGTGATCCTGCTGCNGTGTTCCTTGGGTTAGNGTAGCTTTGAAGNCCANTTTTTTCTCTAGAGATATTAAATCGCTCAAATTCTGATTTCGGAAAATACACTTCACCTCTTACTTCGAAACGGGCGGGGATNTCTCCTCGAAGTGACAGGGGAATGCTACGGATGGTTTTCAGATTCAAAGTGACGTTTTCNCCCGTGGTGCCATCGCCACGAGTAGCCCCTCTGACAAAAATCCCCTTTTCGTATAAGAGGGAAACAGCTAGTCCGTCAAATTTNAGCTCACATGACATATCAAAATCGTTCGATTCCAAGATCCCTGATATTCGATTGTGCCATGCTCGCATTTCGTTGCTGTTAAATGCGTTCCCAAGACTTAGCATAGGAAGTTCGTGTGCGACTTCCTCGAAACCATCCAAAAGTTTCCCTCCTACTCGCTGGGTAGGAGATTGAGGCGTTACGAGACCTGGGTACTCAGACTCTAAAGTTATGAGCNCCCGCATCAACAGGTCGTACTCTGAGTCACTAATTGCAGGCGAGTTCTCTACAAAATAGAGATGGTTATGGTGATCAATTTCAGTTCTTAATTCTTTTATTCTGTCTCTTGCGTAGTTATTGCTCATACAATGGCCTGAAAGCTGAAGGTATTTTTATAGGATCATGGTATATCTGCATCCAACGCCTCTCAAGCAGTCCTGAATCCTTCTATATTGGTCTCGTCATTTTTATGAACAGGGGAGNTGAACGAGAATGCTAGACTGTAAAGTAGGCGCAATATATACTCAGGTTCGCTTATTATTAAACAANGACTTAGTTTTGTATCCGTTGGACCGCTTCCCATAGAAAGGCNGGAAAAGCTAATTGCCATACGCTCAGGAAATCCAGGATTTCATTGACAGATACCCAGCATTAAAAGCCATTGGGAACACGCCTCTGGTAAAGCTCGATATACCTATTGAGCTCGGCGATATCGGTGAGGCTTCNATATATGCAAAATATGAACAGCTNAATCCTGGTGGTTCGATTAAGGATAGACCAGTTCTTAGGATGCTCGCTCAAGCAATCATTGAAGGTAAGTTGACCCCAGACCAGACCATTCTGGATGCCACTTCCGGTAACGCGGGGATTGCATACGCAATGATCGGAGCTNTCCTTGGTTATGAGGTGGAGCTGGTTATGCCAGAAAATGCTAGCGAGGAACGAAAGAAACGTCTAGTCGCACATGGCGCTAATCTAGTATTCACTGACGCACAAAAGGGCTATGACGAAGCTCTTTATGAGGTAAAACGAAGATACGAATCTGATCCTNACAAGTACTTTTATTGTGACCAGTACAGCAACTTCAATAATCCCCTCGCTCACTATGAGACAACAGCAGCAGAGCTCTTAGAACAGGCTCCATTTATAACCCATTTTGTTGGTGGTGTAGGTACTGGTGGCACAATCAGTGGCATTGGCCGAAGACTTAAGGAGAGCAACGCATCTATACAGGTCGTCTGCATCGATTTTGATGAATGGCCAGGAGTGGAAGGCCTTAAGCCGCTCAGCGAAGGCCATATAATCCCCAAAACATTTGATAGGTCGGTGGTTGACCGGATGCTAGAAATCGATGTCTTGCAGGCATATGACGTTTCAAGGCTGATGGCCAGGAGGGGTATATTTACAGGGCAATCATCGGGAGCGTACCTTCTAGGAGCGAAAATCGTTGCCGAAGAAGCCCAGTTGGGGCATGTAGTGACAATCTTTAACGATATAGGGGAAAGATATTTCTCTACCTCCATGTGGGGTTGATNCTAGTNATNTTCAATNAGCATATAAGGGAGNATAATTGTGGAATTCCTTACAGAAGCACAANTCGAGGGTCTGAAAAATATCGACACACCAACCGTCGCTAATGCGGTAGAGATGCATGAAACTCGCTTGAACACTGAGGGATTCATGGGTTGGAACATCAAGTGCCAATTCCCTGATTTAGGTGTCATGGTTGGGCAGGCAGTTACAGCCACTTTTAACACAACAACAACCGGTAAGCCTCGTGATAGGTCCGTTTGGTACAAATGCCTTCGGGCGATTGACGAGATGTCAGTTCCGGCCGTGATCGTGGCTAAAGATGTGGGCCCCAGGCCTCTACATGGATGTCATTTCGGTGATGGTATGGCCAATGTAGCTAAGCGCCTCGGTGCTGTAGGACTCGTGACAGATGGTGGTGTAAGGGATGTGGAGACAGTTCATGATATGGGGTTTCACATGTTTGCGGTCGGNANNGTGCCAGCTCATGGCAATTTTGGTCTGGATGAAACGATGGTTCCAGTTGAAGTGGGCGGGGTGCTAGTGAATCATGGTGATGTAGTCCATGCTGATCTGAATGGTGTGGTTGTCTTTCCCTATTTGCTCACCGACTTTGTCATCGAAGAGGCAGCAAAAGTTACCGATAGAGAAGCATCGAATTTCAACTGGGTAAACAGTAATGACTTCACCTTACAAAAGATGATTGACAAAGGTTAAGGTTCATCATCGATCTGCTATAGGTCGGTAACATGAACTCTAGAGATTTTAGATTGAAACCTTCTGAGAGACTTATAACAAGAAGAGCTTTAGTGACGGGTGGCGCTGCTGGCATCGGGAGAGCCATATGTGAGAGATTCGCCTCTGAAGGAGCTACAGTCGTAATTGCCGATATTCAGGAAAAAGAAGGAAATCTGACTGCAGCTTCTATAAATCAAATGGGGGGTCGGGCACGATTTATTCAAACCGATGTTTCTTCTGAAGTTAGTGTTAGGGATCTCGCGGCTGATTCAGTGGAATATATGGATGGAATAGATATCGTAGTAAATGATGCTGGAGCTTTTGTGTTTGGCAGTATCGAGGACACGACATCAGCATCATGGACGAAGGCATTCGGCGTAAACGTGGTAGGAGCTGCCAACGTCGTAAAACATTGTTTAGAATCGCTCAAGAAATCTAAATCACCCTCTNTAGTTAACATAGCCTCAATAAGCAGTTTTATCGCTCAACCGGATTCACTTCCTTACAACGCCTCAAAAGGGGCATTGCAACAGATGACTAGATGCCTTGCGATGGACCTTGGTTATCTTAATATAAGGGTTAACTGTGTCTGTCCAGGAGATATACGGACGGACGGCTGGCATTCCAGGGGCGNGGCAAGACAGAAGCTGATCGGCTCAAAAAACCTCCACGGATTTGTTGAGGAAGCGGCCAAGGCTAACTTAATGAGAAGAATAGGAACTCCAGAGGAAGTGGCCTCTGCCGTACTTTTCCTTGCTTCTGATGAAGCCTCATTTGTGACAGGAGCAAGTATCGTNGTAGATGNAGGCCATACAATCTGAAAACATTGCCCTTTCTACAACCACTAACTACTAAGACNCTTTACTTGATCACTGAGAATCTCATTCTCTAAGCTACACGTCTAGGTTCACAACTTCTAGTGCGTGAGTTTGAATGAAATTTCTTCTTGGTTCCACTTCGTCACCCATAAGTACGGTGAACGTGTCATCTGCCATGACTGCATCATCGACCGACACTTGCAGTAATGTACGACTCTCAGGGTTCATGGTNGTATGCCAGAGCTGATCCGGATTCATTTCGCCAAGCCCCTTGTAGCGCTGTAAGCTCACACTGCGTTTGGTTTGCAATTGCTCCATAACCTCTTCCCGCTGTCCCTCCGTATAGACGTATTGGTCCTTCTTTCCGATGCTTATCTTATACAAAGGTGGTTGTGCGATGTAGAGATGTCCGTGATCCACAAGTTCTGGCATGTGTCTGTAGAAAAACGTTAGAAGAAGCGTTCTGATGTGTGAGCCGTCTACGTCAGCGTCGCACATTATGATAACTCTGTGATACCTGAGCTTCTCAAGATCGAAGTCCTCGTCTAGTCCCGCTCCAATGGCGGTTATCATTGACCTGATGGCGTCATGGGCTACGATTTTATCTGCTCGCGCCTTTTCTACATTAAGAATCTTCCCCCATAAGGGTAGTATGGCCTGAAAGCGCCTGTCTCTACCCATTTTGGCAGAGCCCCCTGCGGAATCACCCTCCACCAGATATATTTCACATAATTCNGGGTTTTTCTCTGAACAATCAGCAAGTTTTCCGGGCAACCCTCCGCCGTCCATGGCGTTCTTTCTGATAATAAGGTCTCGTGCCTTTCTGGCAGCCTCTCGGGCTCGCTGNGACGTCATACATTTATCTATGATTGCCTTACCTNCTATAGGATTATCTTCTAGAAAAATCTGCAAGGCCTCTCCAAGNACGGTTTCTACTTGNGTGCGCGCCTCAGGGTTTCCCAGTTTATTCTTCGTTTGACCCTCAAACTGAGGGTCTTTGAGTTTGACACTAATGACCGCAGTCACACCTTCTCTGGTATCTTCGCCAGAGAGATTTGGTTCAGTATCCTTGAATAGTTTCNGTTTACGGCCGTAGTCGTTTAGAACGCGTGTCAGGGCCGAACGGAATCCAGTAACGTGGGTTCNTCCATCTTCTGTGTTTATGCAGTTTGCGAATGCNTACACAAACTCGCTAAATGAATCGTTATACTGAAGGGCCACTTCNACCTTGGTTCCTTCAAAATCTTTTTCTACGTATATCGGATTTTCGTGAACCACGCCTCTATTCTGGTTTAGGCCTCGAACGAAACTGGATATTCCACCGTCAAAGTAGTAGGTCACCTCGTTATTGGGCCACCTGCTTGCGTGCCACTCGCTCTTAAAAGTTATCTGNAGGCCCTTGTTGAGGTAGGCCATCTCCTTGAAACGGTTCGAAAGAGTACTGAAATCGTAAACTAGTTCGCTGAAGATCTCGGTATCCGGCATAAACTCAATAGCAGTGCCAGTGTGTCCTGAGCTTCCGTTTGATAGAGATTCGCTGGTCATCTCGCCCATTGATTTGCCACGGCTATATTCTTGTCTGTAAACGTTTCCATCCCGGGTAACTGAGGCTCTTAGCCAAGTTGATAGCGCATTAACAACGGATGCTCCCACTCCGTGGAGTCCGCCAGACACCGCATATGCTTTACCTCCAAATTTCCCGCCGGCATGAAGGGTTGTCATAACTGTCTCTAGCGCCGTCATCCCAGTTGCTTGGTGCTTATCTACGGGAATACCGCGACCATCGTCTACAACAATAACCGAGCCATCTTCACGAATAGTGATATTAACCGCTGAGCAGTAACCTGCCATAAACTCGTCGACGCTGTTATCGACTATTTCATAGATAAGATGATGAAGTCCCCGTTGATCTTGACTACCGATGTACATGCCGGGGCGTTTGCGGACTGCCTCCATACCCTCAAGGACTTGAATATCGCTTGCGGAGTACTCATCGTCCCTTTGAGGTTTAAGTGTTGCCATAATGAATCTCCCAGTCTAGGTGCCGAGCCTTTGCCTCTGGGTCGGACACTTCTTNTGTTGTGTGTAAAANCCCATCTCAGAACTTCGGTCAGACAACTTATGCCTATGCACGGAAGCTTTGGACAGGTGGTGTATTAACTGGGGTGAANTCCCCCAGTCTCATGGTCAATATATGGGGTGGAAAAATCAAGCCTTTCCACATGCTAAATTATAGCAAAAACAAGTGTGATAAACAAGAATAATTTGTGACTAACACAGGCGTGACCAAAGAGCATCGGATGCTATGGGAGCTTACACACCCGTTGAACTTGAAAAGGCTATCGCATCATGCTGCCACCGTCCCAATCCTCAACAGTACCGTCCTCAGGGTTGAACATATGTCGTTTTTGATGCCTGAGATCTGTACCAAGGACGTGAATGGAGATTCCAGGATCATCGCCGAGGGCTTCGATGCGGTGGATATCATCTGGCGGAATCAATGGATACGTTGCTCCCCTAGTGAGTATTTCATCAGANTAAAGCTTCAACTCTGCGATTCCTTCTGATTCGCCGTGGTCGATTCGTAGGTAGCGCGTTGTCTTCTGCCTCCCTGAATAGACNCCTATAACTCCCCAAGTTAGGTGATCATGAACTGGAGTAGGCCGGCCGGGTAAAAAAGCTGGTGCTGTTATTGCTAAGGATTCATCCTCCGTTCTAAAAAAGGTATAGGAGTACCTCCCATCGCTCATTTCCACCTTGAGCGATTCTTGAAGAAGATCGTTTCGGTGCATCACTTGTTTTAAAAGAGGTTCTATCTGTTCCACAATCGAAGAACGATTACTTCCGGATGACATTATTCTCTGCACATCTTCAATGAANTAATCCATAGAGTAGTTTGAATTGACGTCAGTCATATTGTTCCCCAAAAAATCTTTAATTGGGCGATTATATACAGTTTGAACCTCTCTTATCGGTGGACTAAAACAAATACTTGCCTCNCCTGCTAGAATATCTCTCCGCAACCAATTCCGGTACGGCGANTGTGAGCTTAGAAAACAATATACTGGATGCGCCTAAGTTTGCCGTATTTAGGCGTCGATGACCTTTATCGATGCTTGTTCAGTCTCCCANTTTCCAAAGAGATATGGAGGCTTTTTATTTGGAGAACTAATATATGAGCTCAGGGATAACAGATGTTCCAGGGATAACGGTTGGACATTGGACGGATAGAACAGCCGCNACAGGATGTACCGTAGTCCTTTGTGGCTCACAAACCGTAGGGGGAGTGGATGTAAGGGGGTCATCACCGGGAACAAGAGAAACAGATATTCTCGCGCCTGACAGGAGAGTAGAAACCGTCAACGCAGTGATGCTCAGTGGAGGTAGTGCTTATGGCCTCGCTGCCGCAGACGGTGCAATGAAATATNTAGAAGAGCGAGGGATTGGAGTAATAGTNGGCTCAAATGTGGTCCCAATAGTTTCGTCAGCGATTATATTCGATCTAGGCATGGGTGATGGTTCGGTACGGCCTCGACCAGAGAGCGGATATGAAGCATGCCAGAGGGCATCTCCCGGACCAATAGAGCAGGGATCTGTTGGAGCTGGCACAGGAGCCTCGGTAGGTAAGGTATTTGGTGCTAAGAGAGCAGTTAAGGGGGGAATAGGGACGTCATCGAGCCATCTTGGGAACGGCCTTATGGTTGGCGCACTGGTGGTGGTCAACGCNATAGGTAGCGTTCATGACCCCGATAGTGGTCAACTTATAGCAGGCCCGAGAACTGAAGACAACAGTATGGCCTCTTCAATGGAAGCACTTTTATCTGGAGATGCACACAATATCCCGGGGCCTGGTTCTAATACCACAATAGGTGTTGTTGCAACCAACGCGAANTTGACCAAGGCACAAGCTAGCCGTCTTGCCTCCAGCGCCCATGATGGCCTCGCTTTGGCAGTAAGGCCTTCTCATTTGGTTGGTGATGGGGACACGATGTTCGCTCTTTCTACAGGGGACCAGTCTTCAGGAGTCAGATCTAGCAAGGAAGCACAAGAGAATTTCAACCGACTGATCGCCGCCACAGTCAGATGTACCTCACTTGCTATCATAAACGGGGTGAAAAATGCTGAAGGGATGCACGGAGTTCCTTCTCTGGGTGACTTGTCGAAATCTAGTGAAAGATGAACTTCGCTCTGGAAATGTTGTACTTTCAAACGCTGTTCGAGTGTGGAAAATCGGGTTAGTTGAAAACATGGTTTTCACCAATAGATAACTTCTATTTGNATTCTTTAGCATNCTCAGATAGGCATACATGTATGCTTNGCACATGTAAGTGCGCATTGATNAACCAACGAAAATAATATGCTGATNGCAGGGGCCCACATGTCTCGTAGATTTTTTGGGAAACCGATTGATGTTGTTGCTGAGAAATTTTCGGCAATTCCGATCTCTTTTTTATAGAAGAAGAGGGTCACAAGGTTAATGAAATACTCCTGGTTTGNCAGGATTACAAATTTCCGGATGNCGATAGAAAGCATCGATGATGGCAACGCAAGCACAAAAACTTCTNCAGGTTGAGTACAGGTGTGCGAAGAATTTTTNAGATTTACTTTGANCTAGACNCCAAAGGCATAAATAGTGACTCTAGAAGATGGTTTGTGACAAAAGAATTCGACTGNGAATAAACAATCTAAAGAAACTGAAGAAAGGGCAGTAATGGATAACACCTCAAACATACTCCTTACAAATGATGACGGTATTAATTCTCCTGGACTTTGGGCCATGGCGGAATCTCTAACAGAGGTTGGCCAAGTTACTGTAGTCGTGCCTGATAGAGATCAGAGTGGAACAGGAGCTTCCATGACGTTANTGAAACCTCTANCTATTGAAGTTGTGGAGTCGCGAATCAAAAGGGTAACCGAAACATACACTGTCGGTGGAACACCGGCAGATTGCGTAATTATGGCTGCAGAGNATCTTCATAAGGGAAGGATTGACCTCATAGTTTCAGGAATTAATCAAGGCGCTAATTTGGGATTGGACGTATTTAACTCAGGCACTTTTGGAGCTGCCCTACATGGTTATTTCAGGGGAATTGATTCAATTGCGATCTCCTCTAAATACGTGGATGATGTCATTTATGGTCCGGCGGCGATAGTAGGTGCGGGATTGGCAAATCTCCTAGGAAAGAGGAATAACGAGGCTCCCTTTCTCCTAAACGTAAATTTTCCTCCCCGCGAGATTGAAGGTATCAAAGGNGTGGAATTGACCACTTTGGGTCCTAAGGCATATTTGGAGAATGTCGAAGAGGTAAAAAGTGGAAGACGTACTTATTTTTGGCTACATCACAATAAGGCCACTGGAGCTCCGCTAGAAAAAGGCACCGATGTGTGGGCCATAAATAATGAGAAAGTTTCAATAACTGTTATCGACCCATATCTGTCGACTCNCAATGGTTATAGCAGGTGCGAAGATTTNGTTAATGTAGCGGAATCCTCCTTGGGCATGAATTGATACTGTTGTCCCATCTTAGGCGATTGCTATTTATCTCCGTATCCGGCTNCTGCGTGTGCCCTCAAATATTCCTCATCCAGGTTTATGCCTAGCCCCGGCCTTTCCGATAGATAAAGATCTCCATTTCTAATATCTAATGGAACATCGATTAGTGGGTTGTAGCCACTCAGGTCGTAACGCATAGTCTCTAACTTGTAGAAGTTTGGAATCGTCGCTGAGACGTGGGCTCCTGCCATTACGTTTATTGGTCCGCTTGCATCGTGAGGGGAAACTGGAATGTAATAAGCTTCTGCCATCGTAGAGATTTTCTTAAGTTCCGTTATACCTCCGGTCCAAGTAACGTCAGGCATAACGTAGTCAGCCAAGTTATTTTCAAAAATTGGTATAAACTCAAACCTTGTATGAAGTCTTTCGCCGACGCTGATTCGGACTGCAGTGCTATCTCGGACTTGCTGAAGGGCGTGATAGCTTTCTACGGGTACGGGTTCTTCAAACCAGTGGATACCATACGGTTCTAAACGATTGGCAAGATCGATGGCGGTAGGGACGTTGAACCTACCATGTGCGTCGATAAGTATTTCTATATCTGGTCCGACAGCATCTCTTACTTCAGCGGTAATTTCCTCTGCTCTATATGCACCTTCGGCACTAATTCCACCATCTAAGAAACCCACGTTGCCGCCATCAAGGGAATGCATCATTGGATCCATCTTAAAGCCTTTGTGACCTGACGCTACGATCTCCAGCGCATCCTCACGTGCTTTGTTTATATCCAATCCTGGTTCTGGCGGATGGGTATAGAGCGGGATGCTTTCCCTTACTGCTCCTCCCAAAAGCTTGTAAATTGGTAATCCTACAGACTTGCCGAAAATATCCCAAAGGGCAATATCTATGCCACTAATTGCCGCTGTCGTTGCACCTCTGGTACCTGTGTAGGTGAATAGTCGAAACGTCCTAGCCCATATTTCCTCAATTCGTGTCGGATCCTTACCAACTAGGAAATCTTTTATTTCTGCAGTGAATCTCTGCATTGCTCTGTTCCCAATGTTCCCCGGGTAATTTGTGATCTCTCCCCATCCGGTGATGCCTTCATCAGTATCTATCTGGACGAAAACGAATTCTCTTTCGACCAAATTTCGAGGTTCGACACTTCCTGGACGATCATCCCACTCCATTTCTACTAAGTAGCTTTTTAAATCTGTGATTTTCATTTATTCACACTCCTTTACTGGTTATTGATATCTTATTCGAATACGACGAAGTTCTGTCTTGCGCCATGTTTGAGGCCATATCATGATTGAATAAACCAGATTTCCCGATAACTAGTACATTCAATAAGGAAGGAAAGCTTTGGAATCAATGAACGGGACAGGAGCCGACTCAAGAAAAGGGAGTTGGATAACATCCACGCCGTTCTACTATGGATGGGTGATTCTCGTAGTAGCGGGCATCACCCACTTTACTTCTGCGCCCGGNCAGACCTATGTGGTCTCTATATTCCTGGAACCTATGATTGATGATATGGGTTGGTCTCGCACGGTTTTCTCTGGTCTTTATACGGCGGGGTCTATGACGGCGGCTTTATTTATGGTGGCCGTAGGAAAGGCCCTCGATCGATTTGGTGCTAGGAAGACATTAGCTATTCTTTGTGTCTTGATGGGATTTGCAGCAATTTGGATGAGTGGAGTCGACGCTAAGTGGAAACTTTACGTAGGCTTTGCTGCCCTGAGAACTATTGGTCAAGGATCCTTTGGGTTAGTAGCGACAACGATGATATCGACTTGGTTCGTAAGGATGAGGGGTCGGGCTACAGCGCTATCCTCACTTGGGGGTGCTGCGAGTATGACGGCGTTTCCTTTCGTAGTACATCTTTTAATTGAAAGCCTGGGGTGGAGGCAGGCATGGACAACATTGGGCATTTCAGTTTGGGTATTACTTCTCGTTCCCGTGATTGTACTAATTAGAAGATCTCCTGAGGATATAGGTGTTCTTCCCGACGGAGATCAGATTCATAAATCGAGCGAGAAAATTAGTGGCTCTGAAAGAATACCTGCTATAGAAAATGAGTTGCTGGGCAAGTCAGCCTCTGAACCTAGCGAAATTCATTTCAAATTGAACGAAGCCTTGCGGACAAAGTCACTTTGGATGCTTGTATTCTCTTCAATAGCTTTACCACTGATTATGACTGGCTTGATGTTCCACCATGTTTCGATTCTTGGCTCTAAAGGGCTTTCTCCTGCACTGGCAGCAGGGACAATGGGTCTTTTTGGCCCTTTAATGTTGGTGGCTAATTTAGGTGGAGGGTATTTGTCAGACAGAATGCCCAATAGATTCTTGCTTGCAGCAGGTCAGGCGATTCTTGTGATTACGATGCTTTGGGCGATGACAATTGAAACGGCCTGGCAAGCGGTTTTTTATATAGTACTAGCCTCTCTAAGCGTGGGGCTGGTTGGAACCACCAACACTGTTATNTGGGCGAATTATTTTGGCAGAAGATATCTTGGATCGATAAGAGGATTTGCAACAACTATTATGGTCGCNTTCTCCGCTATGGGCGCGCTGCCATTCGGGATCATATACGACAGGTCAGAATCTTATGACACAGCGATACTGATCCTTCTCGTTCTTCCTGTGTTCGCCTGTATTTTCTCCTTATTGGCCCTCCCGCCTCAGCGATATACGAAGAGTATTGAGTCTTCCATTAACGTTCCTTGACTGGAGGGTTTACGTTCAAACTTGACCGTGACATGTAGAGGGGTTAATTCGCCGAAAATCGCGTACCGCGTTGAAAAACGAAACACCTTGTACATTTACGAGTAACTGAGATATGAGTGAAACTAATTCAGTCAGGCGTTGGTGCCTATCCAAGTGTTCAAGATTGCATGATGAAGTTTGACAATAAAACAACAGTGCTTCGAAGCGATTCGTGAAAGGAGTTTCGGTTCCATTCCCAATCATGAACACCTGTTAGATCATGGTCATCAGAAACGACAAATAATCCAACTGCGGGTATATCACGGTATTTTGCGACTGTTAGTAGTGCAGACATTTCCATATCGACACCGATAATGCCAGCTTCCCGCCAACCAAGTTCAGTATTTATTGTTTGNCGGTAAGGGGCATCAGTACTCACTGTCTTTCCAGTATGTACAGTAAGTTCTGTATTTTCTGTATATTTCTTTAACTTGAGGTATGNTGACTTGTCCGGCCGGGCAGCCAGTCCAGAGAGAGCATAATGGTACGATGTTCCTTCTTCACGGATTGCCTCATTTGGGATAACCAGGTCTCCAATTCTAAGAGCCGAACTTACAGCTCCGCATAGCCCAAGTATGAATACCTCCGTCACTCCCCTTGCTATAGCTGTATCTAAAGCGCTGCTTCCTATAGGCGCTCCTATCGTACCTTCGATGAACCCCATTTTTTCGTTTCCTCTGATCCTATAAAAGTCACAATCTCCACCAAAGAACGTAAATCGTTCGGGAGAGGTCCATAGATCAAGGTTATCTTTAAGTTCCTCAAGAACCTGAGTAGCGAATATCATCATTAGTTTTGGGGGAAGATCGAATTCTGCCCGATATTGAAGATTTGGACCTATTACGCTCGGGGAGCAATCCTCTGGGTCAAACCATGATTTACGTGTCATGACTGGATTAAAACCTCGTTAGTTGTGTTCTTTTAGTGCCCATGATCTGACAAGATGATGAGCTATGGCCATTTTCATGGGGACCCTCAGTATGTCGCTTTTATTGTCCAACGCCTTTAGTACCTCTTCCCGTGAGAACCATTTGACGTCGGTCATCTCCTCGGGGTCCATGTCTATGTTGGTGGTGGATGCTTCAGCGTGGCATCCGATCATCAGTGAATATGGCATGGGCCAGGGTTGGGATGAATGGTACCGAACATTCTTGACTTCTATACCCGCTTCCTCCATTACTTCTCTTGCTACCGCCTCTTCTATGCATTCTCCCTGATCCACAAATCCCGCTAATGCTGAATACGTGTTGGTTTGTTGTAGTCGGCCCCGCGATTGCCCAAGAAGGCATCTGTCTCCGTCATGAACGACCACTATAATCACTGGGTCTGTACGCGGGAAATGCTCAACCCCGCACCTCGCGCAAGACCTAGACTGACCACCTCGTTTCATTAATGTTTCCGAGCCGCATGCTGAGCAATAACGGTATCGTTCGTGCCAATATGTCTGAATTCTGGCATGTGCGGCGACACCGGCATCTTGAGCTTCGAGCATTTGTCCGCATGTACGGATATCGACAAACCTAAGGTCAGGATTTATTAATCTTATATTGGTATCCGAGAATGAGTTTTCGGAAACGTTTATGGCGTAATGATATCTTTCATTCATAATTCCTAGAAATATTGGAGCTGATTCAACATTTTGCCTTGCCAATTCGTCCTTATTAATCCAGTACAATGACGGCTCATCGGAGGTATTTACTAGAAGGTCAAGATTTCTAAGAGGCAGGAATTGACTAGAAATGTGCTTTGTCATTTCATGCAGCTTTGCTTCGTCTCTTCGCTCCTTTTCTCCTCTGTCAAGTGGATTTCCCGAGAATACGTGCCCATATCCCTGGATATCCGAAAATGGACGTTTTGAAATCGACATTTAGGACTCCTCTAAAAGAATTCACGCTATTAAATCACAAAGTACTAGCAGATTTGTTGACACTTTGCCGTGTCGGGTCTGAGAATTGGCTGACTTTGAAAGGAGATTTACATATGATTTACGAGACTCGTATTTATGAGACTCACCCAGGAAGGCTACCTGCCCTTCACGCAAGATTTCGAGATCATACTATGAAAATTTTTGAGCGTCACGGCATTAAAAACATAGGCTACTGGACGTCTGAAGTCGGTGAATATAGTGACCGACTTACATATATCGTCGCATTCGATGATAGTGGCGCTCGTGAAAAGGCATGGGAATCGTTCAGGAATGATCCAGAATGGAACAAAGTACGTGAAGACTCGGAAAAAGACGGCCNTATCGTGAAGAGAGTCTTTAACAATCTTCTCTCACCAACAGACTACTCACCGCTTCAATAGCGGTATATAGGCTATTTCCGATAATTGGTGAGACATAATTCAGATAAAGGAATTTATCCAGTACATAGGAAGTTGCCCTATGAGAATCAGCCTGTAAAGGCCCTCTCATGACAGTTAGCTGGAAATCCGCCTTGAAGTACAAAGATTTTCGATTCCTTTGGGTGGCCACCGCTTGCCAGTCTGTAGGATTTGGAATGGACAACGTCGCCTTGGGCTGGCTCGTATTCGAATTAACATCTTCTCCATTCATGGTGGGACTTGCTGCAGCTCTCAGAATGGTTCCCCTATTTGTTTTAGGGGTCCTTTCAGGGGCGATAGCAGATAATGTAGAGAGAAGAATTCTTCTGCGGTTTGTAACTTTGGCAGGAGGGTTGATTATGGTCCTCCTCGGGGAATTGCTAATAACCGGCTTCGAAAGTGTCTGGTTAGTTATTTTTCTTGCAACTGTAGCCGGAGCATCTTTCGCGTTTCTTCTAACACTGAGGCAGTCCTATACATATGATATTGTGGGTCCGGAGAACTCGCTCAGCGGGCTCTCAATGCTACAAATAGGATCTACAGCGGGAGCCATACTTGGCTCCCTACTGGCAGGCTTTTTGATAGAGATGGTCGGAGCCGGATGGCAGTTCATAGTTGTAGGGTGCACATACTTTATTTCGTTCATAGTTCTGTTTGGTGCCCGGTCTTCGGGTCAGTCAGCCTCTAGGATCAGCGGATCGGTGCGTTCCAATTTAATTGGATACCTAAGTCTTCTGAGAGAATATCCGATACTTCTAACACTCATGTGTCTCGCGTCTATTACAGAGATATTTGGGTTTAGTCATATGAGCCTTATTCCAGTTTTCGCAAAGGAAGTACTCAGTGTAGGATCTGTTGGATTGGGATTGCTAACTTCGATTAGACAATTAGGGGGATTTATAGGTCTCTCGGCCCTCGCAGCAATGGGAGACTTTCGAAAAAAGGGATTCTTGATGTTCGTTATCGCAATCTGTTTTGGATTGGGTCAAATGGCCGTGTTTAAAGCCGACAGTGTGGTTTTGTATGGTGGACTACTTTTGTTTCTGAATGCATGTGCTATGTCCGTCGATACCCTGTACAAAACACTAATGCAACAAAACGTTCCTAACGAGCGCAGGGGCACGGCTATGGGGTCATGGGTGCTGAGTATAGGTACAGGACCAGTTGGCCACTTGGGAGTTGGAGCTATAGCTGGGACATATGGAGCTCCCTTTGCAATGCTTTTCAATGGTGTGTTTTTATCCGCTTGTGGTATCGGTACCGCACTTTTGCTGCCTAAAATCAGGAGACTTCCTTAGGNGAAAACTACAGTACCAGNCCCATAGGATTTTCAAGAAGTCTCTTTACTTCAATTAGGAATTGAGCACCTTCTGCTCCATCNACTATCCGATGGTCTGCTGAGAGAGTAGCCGTCATTATTTGAGCAATCGATACTTCACCATCTCTAGCTACTGGTTTCTCAGATACAGTACCAACGGCTAGAACAGCACTCTGTGGGGGATGGATGATTGCGACGAAACTAGTGACATCGAACATGCCTAAGTTACTAATAGCAAATGTACCTCCGGTATATTCCTGTGGACTCAGGGTACCGCTTGCCGATCGTTCTGCAAGGTCCTTAATCATCTGGGATAGTTGTCGAAGAGATTTGTCACCGCAGTCAATGATAGCTGGGACGATAAGTCCCTCCTGCTCGGCTATGGCAACTGCAATGTTAATAATGTCGTTATATTGGATTCCGTCATCTTCATAGTAGGCGTTGAACTTTGGATATTTTTTCAACGAGGCAACGCATGCCTTTACTACTAGGTCGTTTACAGTAATTCTTAGACCTTCTTCAGAAAGTTGTTCGTTCACCTGCCTTCTCAGCGACATAGCTCTTGTCATATCAATTTCGGCTGAAACGTAGAAATGGGGTTTTTCAGTTTTGCTTTTGACAGTCACTCTGGCAATTTGTTGCCTCATTCTTGTGAGCGGCTCTTTCTTATCAGTCTTTGGGAGANAGGANGTGGGTACTTCTGATACAGGGGCAGGCGCTAAAGATTCAACCGGTGCGGGGACCTCTATTTCTGGCTCTGTCAATGAATCTACAACGGATTCGTCGTAGGGGATGGATTGACCAGGTACCTGATCAGGGTCAAAGTTTTCAACGTCTTTTTTTGTTATTCGACCTCCAGGGCCTGATCCGCTTACCGCTAATAGGTCTAGACCNATTTCGTCTGCTATTNTTCTTGCAACAGGCGTGGCCAGAATTCTGTCTGCCGCTAACACTGCACTGGTTACAATCTCAGGGGTTTCTGAATCTGATCCTTGGACTGAAATCGGTTCAGCGTTCTGAATCGGTTGCGGGTCGCTTTCTGAAACTGGAGATGGGGAGTCGAATACAATTTCTTCCCCCTCAGCACCTACGACAGCAATCGTTTCGCCCACAGGAACGATTGAACCTTCAGTAGCTACGATGCTCAACAATATGCCCTCAACCTCAGACTCGAACTCGACAACTGCCTTGTCTGTCTCAATCTCTGCTACTGCCTCATTCCTACTTACCGGTGAGCCTTCTTCTTTGAGCCACCGTATGACGGTACCCTCTTCCATGTCGTAACCCATTTGGGGCATCTTAAGTTCNGTTGCCATCAGTTATATCTCCCGANATCAACANTTCCAGACTAATTAGAGTCCAAAATTATAGGTAATAGCTTCAACTACCCAGTCTGAGCTGGGGATCATAGCTTGCTCTATGTTTCTAGCGTAAGGAGCCGGTACATCGGGTGCGTTTATGCGTAACACTGGTCCGTCAAGGTCGTCAAAGGCGGCCTCTTGTATATCGCTAGCGATGGTTCCAGAAAACCCTCCGGTCTTCCAAGTTTCTTCGATCACGGCAACCCTATTAGTTTTACGCACAGACCTAACTACCGTTTCAAGATCGAAGGGAGAAAGAGTCCTAAGGTCTATAACCTCAGCAGATATATCGTTCTCGGCCAATTTTGCGGCTGATTCTTCCGCGACTCTNACCATACCAGAGTATGAAACTAGAGTAACGTCTTCTCCTTCCCGCGCTATTCTTGCCTGCCCCAAAGGGATCTCGTAGTAGTCATCGGGAACTTCTCCTCGTACCCTGTATAAAAGAGANTGTTCAGCGAATATAACTGGGTTATTGTCTTTTCTAGACGACCTAAATAATCCCAGCGCGTCGTAAGGAGTAGCTGGAACCACTACTCTCAGCCCTGGCACAGAGGCGTACCAGTTTTCGAAGCTTTGAGAGTGGGTTGCAGCTAGTTGACCCCCACCGCCTGTTACTGTTCGAATTATTAAGGGAACGCTGATTTGTCCGTCTGACATATAGGACAGTTTTGCCGCATGATTTACTATTTGATCAATAGCCACCAGTGAAAAATTTATAGTCATGACTTCCACGATCGGCCTCATCCCGATCATAGCGGCTCCTGTACCTGCTCCAACGAAAGCTGCTTCAGATATCGGAGTGTCTCGGATGCGTTCTTCCCCATAATCTTCAAGAAATCCGCGTGTTACTGCGTAAGGTCCGCCGTATGCACCGATGTCTTCTCCCATTAGAAACGTGCGGTCGTCTGTGTCCAATGCTTCCCGAAGGGCTTTAGCCATGGCATCTCTGAGAATCATCTCTGCCATGCTATTGATTTGTATCCGGTTTAGAATAGACGTTCGTGAAAAGGGCTTCAGGAGCGGGGGCCGGGCTTTGCTCCGCGAATTCGACAGCATCCTGAATGGTCGAATCTATTTCTTCATTGACTCTTGAAACATCAGCGTCAGTAAGCAGCCCTTCTTCTATACACACCGTTCTAAACCTGTCTATCGGGTCTCTGGATCTGTGCTCTTCAACTTCCTCNTTATCCCTGTAATTTGAGGGATCTGCCATGGAGTGGCCATGGAAGCGATATGCCATAGATTCAATAAACACTGGTCCGTTTCCCTCTCTGACTTTACTAATTCCTTCGATCACCGTTTCACGGACCTGTATCAGATCCATACCATCAATCTGTACCGCTGGAATCTGGTAAGACTCGGCCGTACTGTAAATATTCTGGCCAGCGGCGTTGGANCTGTTTACTTCGGTCCCCATACCGTAGAGATTATTTTCAAGCATAAAAACAATAGGCAGGTTCCATAAAGAAGCTAAGTTCATCGTTTCGTGAAATTCGCCTTCTTGCACGGCACCGTCACCAAAGAAACACATTACGATGCTGTCGAGCTCTCCTTTCATCTTCAGACCAAGCGCCATACCCACAGCAAGCGGGAACTGGCCACCCACGATTGCATGCCCTCCCATTAGATGCCTTTTAATGTCGAATAGATGCATGGAGCCGCCCTTCCCACCACTAGATCCGGTCGCCTTTCCACATAGCTCTGCCATTGCTGTTCTGGGTGGTAGTCCTCTGGCGAGAGCATGTCCATGGTCACGATAGTGCCCAATTATGTAGTCATCTTCTCGCAAGTTCGGAATCGCTCCAACCGCTATGGCTTCTTCCCCTATGTATGTGTGAAGAAAACCGCGGACTATTCCCCTCTGATAGAGCCGCTCCGCAGCCTCTTCGAATCTGCGAATGAGCATCATCATCGAATAGAACTCTAAAGCCTGTTCTTTCTCCAGGGGTTTGGATGTCTTCATAGTCTTTTCGTCGTTTTCAATAACAGTCACTCAAAATTGGCTCCAGCGGTGAATTCCTGTACGTGACTATACGTGAATGGCCTCACCCACCGTGTCTAGTGCCGCCTCTTTGATCATCTCCGAAATCGTGGGATGGGGGTGCACCAGCCATCCTAGTTCCGTGGCAGTACCTTCTAACATTTTGGTTATTGAAAGTTCTCCGAGGAGTTCTGTAACTTCAGCACCTATCATATGAGCACCTATGATTTCCCCNATTTCTTCGTCGACAACTAGCTTGACCATCCCGTCTGTTTCCCCCAGTGCTATCGCTTTCCCGCTAGCCGTAAACGGAAATTTCCCGACTTTTATATTAATTCCCTGATCTCTTGCTTGAGATTCTGTAAGTCCGAAGCTAGCAACTTGTGGCTTGCAGTAGATCGCGCGGGGCATCAATGAATAATCGATTTGAGGAGGGTTTAATCCTGCTATATATTCGATCGCGGTGACAGCCTGAGCCGATGCCACGTGAGCTAGTAGCATCCTACCTGTAACGTCCCCTATAGCGTAGACGCCTGAAACATTCGTTTCCAGATTTTCACCGACGGTAATGAAAGTCCGGTCTGTCGCCACCCCGACTTGTTCCAAGCCGATGCCATCTGTGTTGCCCTGTACACCCACAGCGACCAGGACTTTGTCGCACTCGATCACAGAATTATTGCCATTTTCGCTAATTTTAACAGTAGCGATGTCTCCGTTAATTTCTATAGCTTCTACACTAGCGCTTGTCCTCGATTCAATCCCTTGGTCTCTGAAGCTTTTATCCAGTACTTCACTGATTTCTTGGTCCTCGTTAGGTACTATTCGATCCATTAGTTCGACAATTGTTACTTCAGACCCATAGGATCGATATACATGTGAGAATTCAGCTCCTGTTGCCCCTCCCCCTATCACAACAACCCTGTTCGGTATTTCTCTCATTTCAAGTGCATCACGGCTCGTAATTACTACATTATGATCGATCGGAAGGGTTGGAATTTCACGCTGCCTGGCACCAGTGGCGATGATGATATTTTCAGCTGAAACGGTGCGATTTTCACCGGTTGCTGTACTGATTTGGATCGCGTGAGCATCCAAAAAAGTTGCGGAACCCACAATGTGCTCGACATTGTTCTTCTTCAGTAGATATCCGACGCCTGTAGTAAGCCTTCTGACGACCTGACGACTTCTATCTATAGCCTTACCAAAGTCGTACGAAAGATTATCGAAGCTAATGCCGAATTTTTCGGCATCCTTTACTAGGTTGAGCACCTCTGCATTGCGAAGTAACGACTTACTGGGGATACATCCCCAGTTTAGACAGATGCCACCTACTGTTTCTCGCTCAACTATTGCTGTAGAGAAGCCTAGCTGAGCTGACCTGATCGCTGCTACATACCCACCAGGTCCAGCACCGATAACAAGAATTTCAAAGTCTGCCAATAATTCACCTCGAGAGGCACAGGAGAATCAAATATCCCGCTAAATAATTAGTCACGTATTGTACACCATAATGCTTCCTGAACTTCCTCTATGAATGCATAAATAGCATCAGTGTATATACTGGGTNAAGGAACTGAAGTCTCGTTCTTTGGATTTACATAAATGCGATTCAGCAGACAGGTGACNGCCTAGAGGACATCTNTCCACAAGGGCTGTGGCACAGCTTTTATGACCTATTCGTCTTTTCTTGACACTGCTACGCGCCACNAATAGTATGAATGCNCGGCTTATCTTGGGGCTGAATATGAGCCGAGGTAGCTCAGTAGGTAGAGCACAGCACTGAAAATGCTGGTGTCGCCAGTTCGATTCTGGCCCTCGGCACATCCTCTGGGCAGAATTAATTGGTAAGCCCCGGCTTGGTTACTGGATGGGCGGAAGTAGCTCAGCGGTAGAGCGTCTCCTTGCCAAGGAGAAGGTCGCGGGTTCAAATCCCGTCTTCCGCTCCAATTCCTCGAGTGGCCTGNTTATTGTCGATCAAGAATTAACGTAAAGCCTTCGTGCGGTCAGATACTACAAATTCTCTANTNGGGCTATATTTCCGCTAATTCNCGTTTCATCTGCGCTAAACCCATACCTCCGAGGCCCAGTGCCTTCGTGTGCCATTCTCTTAAATTAAAGGAAGGGCCAATTTTTNACTTNGCTGATTCTCTGGCTTCCAACCAGACTCTTTCGCCAACCTTGTAACTTATTGCTTGGCCAGGTATGCCCAGGTAACGGTCCACCTCGCTCTTNACGAAGTCTTTAGGNAAATGGCTACGTTGNTCAATGAAATCTAACCCNAGTTCAGGAGTCCANTCTTCTCCAGGGTGGAAGTCAACGTCGNNGGGGATGNGGAGATTNAGGTGCATGCCTATATCGATGATAACNCTCACGGACCGNAGAGCTTGTGCNCGTAGCATTCCTANGTAGTAATCGGGGTTATCCAGATATCCTAGCTCACCCATAAGTCTTTCTGCATACAACGCCCACCCCTCAATGTACCCAGANGTNCCTCCTAACTGGCGTTGGTATCTCGAGAGTTTATCTTCCAAGAAGACTGAGGTTCCTATCTGGAAATGATGACCCGGTACTCCTTCGTGATATGCAATCGAAACCTCTCCCCAAAGAGGAAACCTGGTTTTACCTCCGGTNGGATACCAAGTTCGCCCCGGGCGGCTAAAATCACCCGAAGGGCGAGTGTAATACATGGCTAAAGCGCCACCAGGGGGAGCAATCATAGCCTCAATTTTGCGAACAGGCTCCGCTATCTCGAAATGTGTTCCATCTAACTCGTCGATAGTTCTATCCTGAAGCTCTTGCATCCAATGACGGAAGGCATCTTGTCCTTCAATGGATCTTTTGGGATCACTTTCCAACAACTCCTTTGCAGAATCTATGTCTCCCCCTGGAAGGATCTTACCGGCCGTGATGGCCATTTCTGATTCGACCCATCGAAGTTGTTCCCACCCCCATTCATATGTTTCTAAAAGTTCCAGNTTTATGCCGTTATACTCTCTTGCTGCGATGGAGTATCGATCCTTTCCAACTCCATCAGATTGGTCAGCACAGAGTAGGTATTCGCTAGTCAGGAACTCGGAGAATTTTCCGTATGCATTAATTGCGGCGCAAATTCCTTTTTGTAGATCAGATTTCACGGTAGNTGATTTCAATTCAGATGCCTCGAAATCACTCATATAATTTAGGAAAAATGATGGGTTGTCANTAGAACCACTCCAAATCCGCGCCTGGTCTGCACAGCCCTTTGTCTGCCTAACTGTAGAAACTAGATCTCGCCGAGCTCCTTCCCGCAGGGTTTCTTCGTATCCAGATAATGCCTCAGGGATATTTGAAAGGCGTATGGCAATGTTTGACCACTCCTCTATAGACACTTTCGGCATGTGGTCAAAAACCATGCGTATGCTTTGCATAGGGCTGTGAAGTATATTCAATCGTCGGAAATGTTCACCGCGGTCGTGGGATTCCAAGTCCGCGCTAATATCTTCCACCATAACTTCTTTTGCTCTACGATCACTGTCATTTTCTAGTGGCGCGACATTTAACTCATTGAGGGTATTACGAGCAAGTTGCGCGTTGGCCTCTGCACCTGCTGGGGAGAAATCTCCCAGAGTAGTCTCGTACCCTGGAACGCCCAAAGAAGTCGCTGCGATTGGGTTTAGCGCCGCGATCCGCTCTACGAACTCGTTTGATATGTCATAGACTCGTGTCATCAGTTCTCCTTAGTAAACGTCTTCCACTATTGCATACCTTGACGCGTAAATACTGTGCAATAGTCAATTCGGGATCATGATGGCGCGCGAAAGATGTCGTTAGATCAGGGTGCTTTGAATTTAGGCAGGTTTGAACTTTGTTAGTGTGTAATTGTCACTTACATGTTCGAATATGGCAGTAACTTCCATGTCCACGTAGACATCCTCCGGCTCGCATCCCACTATGTTTGAGGGGATCTTTGGCCCTTCATCGAGCTCAATGATCGCGTATATATGGCCATGTTCTGACTGGAAAGATGGATGAACTGTCTGCCGCACTCTCGTATATGTGTAGATTTTGCCCTTACCCGAAACTCCCTTCCAAGAAAGGTCCATGGAGGTGCAGTTAGGGCATGCCTCACGTGGATAAAAGAAAATTTGAGCGCAGTCATTACATACCGGCATGATGAGTTCATGCCTTTTCGTAGCTTCCCAGAATGGTCTCGACAACTCTTCATGGAAAGGCATTGGCAGAGGTTTATCGTAAGCGGAAGACATATAGTCACCTCGATTACCGTTTTAGGGTTAGAGTGTGTCCTCGGACCCGAGGACCAGCGAGCACATCTCGCTCGCTGTGCCACCTCAACCATTCACCAAACAAAGATCGTCTTTTTGCACTTGTCTGCTCCCCGCCTTTTCCATAACCTGGCGGGCGCCTTCAATGACGTGACGGAATCCACCAGCTAGGCCTGGTTGACCTCCGGAGAGCTGTCCGCCGTCGGTGTTGACTGGAAACTCACCTTTGTAGGTTGTGTCAGTGGCTTCATAAAAGGGACCGACTTCTCCTTTCTCCACCAGTCCAGCATCTTCGAGGCACACGGCCGCGAGGATCGTATATCAATCATAAAATTCAGCGAATTCAATATCGCTGGGTGTATAGCCTGCCATCTTAAGTGCTCGTCTCGAAGATTCCACAGTTGGTGTCTCTGTGAACTTTTCCCTCTGCCAGATGTTTGCTTCTCCTTGCTGAAGGCCTACGCCAAGAATATAAGCAGGTTTATTTTTCATCGTCTTGGCGCGTTCTGGGGAGGTAATCACGATAGCAGCTGCACCATCGCAGGGCATCACTGATTCAAGAAGTTTCAACGGCTCGTTGATGTAACGTGAATTAAGCACATCTTCTCTTGTGGCGGGTTGCCCGTGGAAAACTGCGTTTATATTCTCCATGGCGTTAAATCTTTGATCTGCTGCCATCTTTGCAAGTTGTTCTTCAGTGGTTCCGTACTCGTGCATATGGCGTCTGTATATGAGCCCGTAACCAGTGTTAGCTCCAGGTGCCATACCGTACGGTTCCTCCCATTCTGAACGAACGCTTGGCCCAGGGGTGCCACGACCGGCTATACGACCCTGTCTGGTGGCATCCTCTCGGGAATTGCCCATAACGACTAGGACGGTTGAGCAGATGCCGCTATTTATTGCAGACGCTGCAACCATAGTGGCCGTGGCACCGCTTGCGCCCTGCATTGATACACCTGTTGCGAAGCTAGGTTTAATGCCTATGTATTCCGCCGTAGCGGGCGGAGCTGCCACGCCGTCTGTCACTAGTCCGTCGATGTCATCCTTTACTAGGCCGGCATCTCTGATTGCAAGTCCTGCTGCTTCTGCGCATAATCCGTATAGAGACCTACCTTCGTGGACACGCCTCGTAGGCACCTCTCCGATACCCACGATAGCAGCTTTTCCTCTGAGGCTCATACCGTCAACTCCGTTCTAAAGGTCCTAAACGCGGTCATATGTCGGGCGGATATTACTACAGCTGGGCCAAAGGGGAAAGTCAAGAAGGTCCCGTCGAGGTTTATTGTGTCATCAGCGGTTCCAGCACAAATTCCCAGCAGTCAGTTAACGACTTTAATGAACTCTAGAATTGTTCTGGCCAAGTCGTTCTCTCTGCCGAAGTAACTATGATTTGCACCTGTAACAACTTTTAAGGTAAGTTTTTTTCCGAAGTCGAAATTACCCTTTTCGATAGTCCTCATTGCGAGGCCGCATACCGGCAGTTCCTGATCGCCGCCAAATTCAGTTTCTAGTTCGCCGAATGTAAAAAGAACCGGAACGTCGATGGATTTAGCATGAACACTTACTTGGTATCTGTTATCAGGATTAAAGCAGTCGGTAAATGCTTTTGCTGTCCATGTTGAACTCCAAGGAACACCCGGCTTCAATAATGTGTCTGGCCTCCCAGAGGATACCTCCAACATCGCATGTTCAAAGGCAAAAGTGAAGTCGTCTCGGTGGAGTTGGCGTAACAAGTTGTGGTTATATTCCCCAGGTGATATGGCTAAAACAGCCTTTACCTCTGGGAAATCGCCGAGTGCCTGCGAATAAATGGCTCGGACTGCTCCACCGCTATGTCCTCCTATCGCAACAGAGTTATGTCCCCTGTCCTTCAGTAAAGAGATCCAGGCCTCGTAGTCAATCGGGGCCTCGGAAACAGATTCGAAAGCGTAGCCTCTTGGTGGGCCTCCACGGGCTCCATGTGAAATGATGTCGTGGCCTCTTCTGTTTGCTGAAAGAAAAGTTATCCCATTTTTTGCCAAAGTCTCGCCTAAAGACAGATAAAGAGGTGAGTAAAAATTGCCTCCATCTGCATGGAGAAATAGCACCACTGAAATTGCTTCTTTAGGTAGTCCCTTATTAGCTTTGATTAAGGCGCCGGCAAGCGGAATTCCGTCGGAGGTTACTTGGTGTACG
>PAOO01000021.1 GCA_002708065.1 Chloroflexota bacterium | reverse complement strand
CTATTATTTTATCGTTTAATTTTAATCTTCTTGGAATCTCAATATACTCATTATTCTCCAACCACCTATAGAAGGCTCTTAAGGCACGAATACAGGCATGTTTCCCACCGGCGGTACATTCCAAGATATGTAACTTGTGACGTCTGTACGGGATGCAGATAGGGCAGGGAAGTCAATTTGGTTTAGATATCTCGTAATGTAACCTTTGTAAAACTTAATTGTTCTCTTGCTGAGACCACGATATTCTCTGTCAGCAAGGAAGTTGGTTACATGATTTTCTGGAGAAATAGGAAGAGAAGACCTTACTTTAAATCCGTTGGCAGCAGTCCTTCGACTGGTGTGGTGGGTTCGACTCCCTCGCGCTCCCGCCAAAGTTGAGTAATTGCTTTTTGCGCCCTCCAATTGGTGGGCGATTTGTTTTGGAAAAGGGTTCACAACAATGTTTACAAGTTGGTCGTAGCGTTCCTTAATATCGGGCTTCCAAGGTCGCTCGCCGTTTAACATCATGCTTAGGTAAGACGGCGATATCTTGGGGAATCAAGTTAAGACATCAACATGCAGGGCTTGCGAGGACTGACGCGGCTACCTTGCGAGCAAGCCAATGACCGTCTGTCGGACTACCCTTTAGCTCTCCGTTTTCGACGATGACTTTACCTCGAAGGATGGTCGTCATTGGATAACCTTGGCATTCGAACCCTTCCCAGATAGAGTAGTCGGAATCTGCGTGCAGTCCGTCGAGGGTGATTGTTTTGTTTATGTCTGGGTCGAATAACACGATATCGGCGTCGCTTCCTGCTGCAATGGCTCCCTTTTGCGGATACATACCGAGAATCTTGGCGGCGTTTGTGGAGGTGATAGCTGCGAAATGCTCAATCGAGATTCGGCCTGTCGACACAAATTTCGTGTAAACGACGGGCAATCTGGTTTCGATTCCGTTGTGCCCCCCGCAAACTGTCTCAATCGTGTTGCCCGAAAGCTTCACGTCCTTATAGGTTGTGTATTCGTCTGTGGCCGTAGTGCTTAGCGTACCGTTGATCAGCGCCTCTTGTAGCTCGTCTCGGTCCGAGGCGTGTTTGATGGCCGGGTAGGTATGAATCGCAGTCCCCTCAGGCTCTCGGTAGTGTTCATGGGTGAAATGCAGGTAGTTGTGGAGCGTCTCGCCGTAGACAGGCAATTGTTTATTGCGGGCGTCTGCTATGGCGTACGCTCCCTCCTTTGCNGTAGTGTGGACGAAGTAGATGCCCGTCTCGGTGTGCTCCGANAGACGGATGATCTTTCGAAACGAAATGTCCTCGGAGATNTTGTTGTGTGCTAGATGNAGGTTGTATCCCTGGTCTCGTCCCTCGNGAATAAGTTTGGCTTCCATNTACTTGACCATNTCGTCGTCNTCGGCGTGGACGGCCATGATNCCNCCATTNTTGCCCACANCTTCGAAAATNGCCCACAGGTGNCCNTATGGGACTTTGGATCCGAATGTCGTGAAAATCTTGAAGCTGGATACTCCAGATTCGATGGCTTCTCTGATCTCTTCAATGGTATGGGTTGGGACCTCTCCTGCGAGCGTGAAATGAAAAGCGAAGTCGGTGTACGAGTGACCAGCAAATACGCTACGCCGNGCATCTAACCTTGTCATNATTGAGTTGTCGGACTGGTCNCCGTCTTCAGTTCCTTCCATTCCTCCCGCGAAATCTATATATGTTGTGACACCTCCGTGAGCGGCTGCCCGGCTCGCGGCTTCTGGAGACTGGGTCATGACCCCACGACGCCCTGCCCAAGCTTCAGAGACGCGGCTTGCGATATGAGTGTGTGGTTCGATGCCACCGGGAAACACGTATTTGCCAGTAGCGTCTATGTACCTTTGGGACTCATCGGTAATTGAATCTCGGGCGCCAACCAACACAATTTTCTCACCTTGAATCCCAATATCAAACTGGCCAACACCGCTGGGAGTGACAACCGTTCCACCATGTATTATCAGATCCAACATGAGTCTTCCTCCTTGAATTCTTTGAACGCAAAATTTGTCGAATTCGTTTGATGAACCACTCATGAGATCCTTTATATATCATGAGCATTTTCAACTCCTCAACCGTTTCGTTGTTAGGAGGGTAATATTTACCTCTAGGTTTATCCACCGATGCCTGACAACTGTTCCTGTCTGTTAGATTTCATAAAGTAGGTATGGCCCATGCATAATAGGTTTATCGAGGCTCTATAAGCGCTTTTTTGTATGTTGCTGCACTTGTTACATAAGGACGCATCAAAGAAATCATCTCAGTGACTATTTCACACTCCTACTGTGACTAGCATACCGCTAAACGTCAATGAATCTCCGGATACGAGTAGGGTTTAATGTAACCTGCGGCGGGTAGTGAAATTTGTGCAACCAGGCATGTTGGGGTTGGAGTTAGCAGATGTAAGGGGTGTTACAAATGCCGACTGCACTGAGATGAGACCGTGTGAAGGTGACGGCTATGTCTAAAGAACCTCGACATGATGACTGCGTGGAGGGAAGCGAGGCTGTAACTCTCGAAGAGTTTTTATTTGGGCTATGGGACACTTTGCTGAAGTTTCCTAATAGACCTAGATAATTGGAGAACCTAGGGGGTAGGGGTTATTTTGACGGAACATCCTACTGCTATATCTGCAATCCAATAACAGTGCATTTTCAGGCATAAATCAGTACTATANGATGCGAGCCAGGAGGACCTGATTGGGCTTCATATCTGTTGGAAGTGGTCCTGTGATTGTGTGGCCTGTTCGGCCCGCGTGCTCCTGACGCTTTCTTGGTAGACATGACACAAGTTATTGGAGCATTCATTAGTGATCGGTATGTTCATATATATGAATTACGAGACTGGAGTGGTGGAGAGTACTAGAAATGGCAATCAACTACTGGTTAATTAAGTCGGAACCCTCAGATTATTCTTTTGAAGATTTGAAAGGAGAAGATGATTCTATCGCTGAATGGGATGGGGTAAGGAACTACCAGGCGAGAAACTTGCTGAGAGATGAAATCAAGTCCGGGGATAGAGTGATTTATTATCACTCAAATTCGAAGCCTTCGGGTGCTGTAGGTACGGCTTTCGTTGTGAAAAATGGTTATCCCGACCACACTGCATGGGATCCCAAATCTGACCATCCTGATCCTAGGAGTACCGAAGAAAATCCCATTTGGTACATGGTAGATATAAAAGCGGATCTCACCTTTGGAAGAGTAGTTTCTCTGAAGGAAATTAAATCTACACCGGAACTATCCGAAATGGTATTGGTAAAGAATTCACGACTTTCCGTACAGCCAGTGACTCAGAGCGAATTCAATCTCATAGTCGCGATGGGAATGGACTAGAGCAATTGACTTCTTTGGAAGACGAAAGGAAGTTACTAATTCGCCTACAAACAGAGGTTTGGGATTCGATTGACAATTTGTGTATGTCACTTAAGCGGAAGGAATGGGATATCACTACAGATTGTCCTGGCTGGTCTGTTAAGGATTGCATATCACATTTGATAGGTATAGAACATAGGCTTCTTGGTAGACAGGTGACGGATCATGTCCCCAAGAATATGAAACATGTGAATAATGATCTGGGATTGAGGAATGAAATAGATGTTGATTTGAGGCGCANTTGTTCAATCAATACCATTCTCGAAGAATTTAGGGAAGTTACATCTGAGCGAAAAAAAATACTGCATCGGCAGCAAGATTTTTCGGAAAAGGCCGAGTCACCGATCGGGACTGGCAGTATTGCTGATCTCCTCTCAATAAGGATTTTCGATTGCTGGGTACATGAGCAAGACATTCGTCGTGCCATAAGAAAACCCGGGAATCTATCAGGAAATGCTGCTGCTCACTCTTTCAGGCGGATAGATCGAACTATGCCATACATTGTAGGCAAAAAGTCAAAGGTAGGGGAAGGGAAATCAGTCGAATTTATCAGAACGGGATATACNGCAAACAATTTTGTCGTGGCGGTTGAGTCTGGTCGAGCTAGAGTCACAGAAGGTGATGTCTCGCCGACAGTTTCCCTGTCGATGGAATGCGAGGATTACCTGATTCTTACCTGCGGTCGTGAACATCCAANCAATTTAATTAATTCTGGAAGGATATCTATAAGCGGCGACGCCNATTTGGGTCAAAGCATAGTTCGACAAATGAATTTTATGATTTGAAATATGTAAATGTATTTTGAGGTTTATTCGCCTTTGAGAAGGATCTCTACGATTCTCGGGGCGAGTTCCCTAGCTCGGTTCTTAAGAGTGTCTTGATCTAAGCTACCCAGTGGATGATTAGTGACGGCGAACGGGTANTCAGGAATGCCCCCCAATTTTGCCATCGCGGCTCCGCTGGTTATGAAGGGTTCGGTACAAATTACAGCCGCAGGAACACCATTTTTTTCGAATTTAATTCCGTCGTGCACACTGCACGATGAACATGACCCTCAATCACCTGAAGCTGTAATTATGACATCACAGCTTTCTGAAAGTTCTTCTAGCAAGTCTGGTGGGCAAGGTCGGGAAGCATTTCCTTTGTTACCGGCTATTGACCGCTCAATGTCAAAAGTCTCCGACAGTGTGTCGCAAACGTATTGAAGTAACTCTTCAGAGTTTTTCTTTCCGTTGGCCAACAGGCCTATTACCGATCCATCAAGAGATTCTGGCCGGTCCGCCAAAAAGCTGCTTTGAACATCGGGCTCCACAGTGGGATCTAGTACCTGTATTTCACTGGTGGTTTGCATATTGTTCCTCCGATCCCTACATATATTTACATATTTTTCTTTCNAAGATGTTAACAGATGAGAATTCCTACGCTCAGTTAATTGGCTTCGTAACAGATCGCGAATTGCTTCCACCGCCCCATAGAGGTATGACGTTGGAGAAAGCTCCTGCGTTCCCCCCGGCTACGACAATTGTAAAGCTGTCAGGGCTTTCTGCTGAATGAGTGTCGCTTTTACCTTGAGGTTTAGGGCCGGGCGGAATTGAACCTACCCCCCACTCATCATCTTTCCTAACCGCGATTTCATAAAGATAGTCCTTAACTTGTATCTTTCCCCAACCTGCATCGTTAAGATGCTTTGCATGCTCAGGACAAAGCGTTATTACAATNTCNCCTTGCGACGGTCCGGCAGCAAATAAGGCATCTCTGAAACTATTCAAAATGGTCTTTGGATCGGTGCTTGAATGATTACTTACCTGAGTGGGCGACAGTCCTGCGAACAATGTTACAGAGCTCGAATCATTGGCAATACCCCTGTCTTCTCCTAAGCTACTCCATGGCGACGACTCCATGTTCTCTGTTATGCACCAGGTATATTTGCCAGCATGTCCTAGAGTAGCTTTGTCAATTTCACCTGATTTTGAACCCGTTGTATTTATGAGACAAAGCCGAATAGCACGACCNATAGTTGCGTTTGATCGATGACCGGGCCCAAATACGCTGGTGCTTCCATTGATGGAAACCTCTTTTGCTATCGGACCGTTTACGACTGAGAGAACACCCGCCCCCATTGTGCTTGCAGTTATTGCATGAAGATTAAACTCTGGCTCAAGAACCGCTTCTATTGAAGCCAGTACTATGGGAAAGTATTCGGGTAAACATCCAGCCATCACGGAGTTGATAGCGACTTTCTGAACGGTGATAGTACGACCTTTAACAGGCTCAACTCCCAGATTCTCGTCGGGTTTGCGACCACAATAATCTATGAACAGGTCGACCCTCGGTTTCGTCGGCGGTATGATCGGCATGCCGTCTGTCCAGCCTCTATCGATAAAAGCCTGAATCGCTTCATATTCGCTGGGGAATCGCAAAATATCAGAATTCACTACCTGCTCCTAATCTTCATTCCTACATTAACTTATAGCATCAAAGATTCAAGTTTATGCAGAATCTTGAGTAAATGTTTGTTTTTTGTTTTAGGCTGTCAAGGNGATTGAACAATAAGGCAATAAATATGTATCATCTGTAGGCGATAAACATTTATCATGGCATTGTATTTAAAAATCGCTTTTACTTTTAAGTGAGCTTGATTGAGGGGGTATAGACAATGGTTACTTCTAAAGAGAAATCACTGGTTGTAATGCAACTTAGTGGTGGTAATGACTACCTTAATACGGTTATTCCTTACGGGGACGACGAATATTATGATTTTAGGAAGACCGTTCATATAGCGCAAGACTCGGTTCTCCCAATTGACTCTACTTATGGGTTTAACCCGCATCTAGGACCTATAAAACGTTTATTTGATGAGGGGAAAGTAGCTGTAATTAACGGAATTGGATACGACAACCCAAACAGATCACATTTCAGATCGATGGATATATGGCATACGGCGCTTCCTGACGAGATTGGTACGGAAGGTTGGTTGGGAAGAGTAATTCGTGAAATTGATCCCAAGGGAGAGAATGTGCTGACTGGAGTAAATTTTGGGAGAGGCCTTCCTCGCGCTCTTGGCGTACGTGGTGTTCCTGTTGCATCAGTAGGCAATCTAGAGACTTACGGTCTTTTCACAGACATAGAGGACGAAGAAACTAGAAACTTGGCGCTTCGGGCATTTGCACATATGTACGGTGGTGTGCAAGGAAAAGATCCTGTTTTGGATTTCCTTGGTCAAACGGGAACGGATGCACTCAAAGGTGCTGATATTTTACGCACTGCGCCACAACAATACTCGTCAACTATTGAATATGCTTCAAATCCTATATCCCAGAGTTTAAGAAGTGTTGCCCAAGTGTTATTTGCCGATTTAGGTACCCGTGTTTTCTACACCCAGCATGGTAGTTTTGATACTCATTCTGGGGAACTTATATCCCACGCTAAACTGTGGGACGAAGTATCCAGCGGTATTGGCGACTTTTATGATGATCTAAAAGAACACGGTAGGGAAGACGAGGTGATAATCCTTGTTTTCTCAGAGTTCGGTAGAAGAATCAAAGACAATGGGTCTGGGACTGACCACGGATCCGGAGGTGTGGCCTTTATTATAGGAAGTGAGATTAAGGGAGGAATGTATGGCCAGTATCCGTCAATCAAAGAAGCTGATCAACTGGAAGGAGATCTCCGCTTTAATAACGATTTCAGGTCGACATACTCCACGATCATAGAAAGCTGGTTTGGAATGGACGCAATTCCCATTGTGAATGGAAGTTTTGAGAAATTTGATTTTGTGTCGAAGTAGATTGTTTGTAGAAAATGAAAGGTAATTTTTAGTNCTGAGTAAAGCCCGNGNGGCTATATACAGAATGAGCGATCTTGCACTTATGGCACACNTGATGAGGCGTGCGGGCTTTACGGCGACTAGGGATGAACTCGAAGAATATCTTGCCGAAGGATATGAGGCTACTGTTGAGAAGCTACTCAACCCTGGCGAGCCTGGTAATATGCCGGATGACTTGATCAGAAGATATCACGTCGATCAATCCGAGCTTCGTCAGCTTGATGGAGCTGGCGCTTACTGGCTCTATAGAATGATCACTACCCAGAACCCGTTAGAGGAAAAAATTGCGCTATTTTGGCATGGCTTATTTGCAACGGGGTACTCAAAGCTAAACCAGGCGAGGGCACTTCTTAACCAAATAGATATGTTCAGAACTTACGGTCTAGGTAGTTTCAAAACACTTCTCGTTGAGCTCTCAAAAGACCCCGCAATGATCATATGGCTGGATAATAATGATAACCATAAAGACGCAATTAATGAGAACTATGGTAGAGAACTCCTAGAACTATTTTCTATGGGCATTGGATCCTATACAGAAGACGACATAAAAGAATGCGCGAAGGCTTTTACCGGTTGGACTGTGAAGAATTCAGAATACATGGCAATGCGGGCCAGCAAGGATTCGATCTGGCCTTACGGACGTATAGCTTGGCACTACGAATACCGAGAAGACGATCACGACACCTCGTCGAAATCCTTCCTAGGGGAAGAAGGAAGTTTCGATGGAGAAGATGTAATTGAAATTATCGTGCGTCAGGAAGCAGCAGCAAGATTTCTCTCGACCCGACTGTTTCAATTCTTTGTTGCTGACGTCGTCACTTCAGAAGGTGAATTGGTCATTGATGAAATGGTCCGAGAATATTTTGAATCAGAATATGAAATATCCGCAGTTTTGCGTGTCATGTTCAATTCTGAATATTTCAAGTCAGATACCGCGAGATACGCTCGAGTGAAGGGCCCTGTCGAGTCTGTAGTAGGAACGGCACGGATAGCAGGCAGTTATGCAGAACCCACTATTGCTGTTACAGATTTGTGGGCACAGACGATGTATATGGGTCAGGGACTTCTTGCTCCACCTACGGTCGAAGGGTGGCATGAGGGAATGGAATGGATAGACAGTGGCGCTCTTGTTGAAAGAGTAAATTTTGCTGCGAAAGAACTGGGAAACCCTGATAAGCCGGGGGTGCAATCGCTAATTAACCGCCTAACAGAACAATATGCAGGTTCGCCTTCACCAGAGGAGATGGTCGATGGATGCCTTGATTTGGTCGGCCCAATAGAAGTAGCCGATAGAACCAGAGAAGGACTGATCCATTTTGCGACCTCTCTTGGTGAAGTAATACTAGATACCGACGATCCCTCGTCAGATGGTCGAAAGAAGGTCGCAGATACCCTGAGCATGATAGCGTCCACCCGTGAATATCAGCTTGCATGACTGAAATTGATCTGCTGGGTTGTTGCACCGAAGCCATCTGGAATTATTTAATAAAAGGCTTTTAGAAATTATGAGCTTGAAAGTCCCAGAAAGATTGCGTTACTTAAAAACTATTGGAATAGTTAACAACGGATTCAATGGACGAGGATTCGCAAACCCATACGACATCGTGGTGTCCCGAGAAGGGAATATGTTTGTACTGAATCGATGTGATCCAGCCAGGCGCTCAGCGATAAGAATTGGTGTATGCAACTTAAATGAAGACTATCTTTACGAATTCGGCTACGGTTTTGGTGATGGGCCAGGCCAGATGGTGTGGCCTGTATCACTAGCTTTCGACTCTCTATCTCGGGTGTTGGTCACTGATGAACATAACAACAGGGTGACCTTGTTTACGTCAAAAGGGGACTACGTGTCCCACTGGGGTGAGTGTGGCACCGGACAAGGGCAATTTGATGGGCCTGCTGGAATAGTAATAGATGAAGAAGATGTAGTGTTTGTCGCAGATCAGAAAAATCACAGGATACAGAAATACTCTACAGATGGGGAATTTATNGGCCAGTGGGGAGGACGAGGGTCTAGCGAAGGGCAATTTGATCTTCCTTGGGGCATTACTATTGATCGACAAGGAAAGGTATATGTCGCGGACTGGCGTAATGATCGTGTGCAGGTGTTTGATAAGAACGGAGAGATAAAGATGGTGATTGGATCTCAGGGCGACGGAGAAGAAAATCTTAATAGGCCATCAGGGGTCTCAGTAGATAGTAGTGGTGATGTTTATGTTGCAGACTGGGGAAATGAAAGAATCCAGGTATTCGGTCGGAATGGAGAATTCAAATATACGTTGAGGGGCGAGGCCACATTGTCCCAATGGGCTATTGATTTCTTTGCTTCAAATCCCGATGAGATGGAACAAAGGAAGATATCCAATTTGGAACCTGAGCTTCCAGATCATCTGTTGACCGCACACCATATCTCTTCACAGATCGAGCCATTTTTCTGGGGCCCCGTTTCTGTTCATGTGGATAGCGAAGACAAGCTTTATGTCGTGGAATCTAATAGGCATCGCGTTCAAGTCTACGAACCTGCATAATTTTGGTAGTANGGCTGTATTAATTCCAGTCACTNACTTCCCGGATCGTGGTAGTAGCAGATTCCTAGCCGTGTGACGTTCACATTGTAATTAAAGAGGGGCTCTGCTACGGGTTTGGTACCTTTGTCACTTAANTGCTCGTGAAGCCCTCTAAGTCTTCAACATTAAAATAAACATGAGCAGCGATCAGCTGATTTCTCTCCAAATGACCATCCGGGCTTCCGGGATCTAGTGAATGCACGAATTCGAGAAGATGTTTCGTCTCTGGTACCTATGAAAGCGCGGNTACNATGCGCACCCGCTCTGCCTGTATAGTTTCTGTTCCNAGGTGCCTTGCTAACAGGCTCGCGTTCCACCCTTAACTCAAGATAATCCCTATAAAACGCTACCGTTTTTCTATGTCTCTTACCACAAATCNAGAGCGATTAAAGCCTGTAACGATGCTTCTACTTCTAGTTTGCAGTCTAGTTGGAGCCTTGTTTAGATTGCAAACGTCTAAATCCCAGTGTATCGTTCNAATCCAGTTCTTATGTCTCTTGTAACCATTCTCAGAATCCCGTTCATATGGGGCTTTATCGGCCTTGTTATAGGTGCCATACTTGGCGCGAACGATTTNGCTATTTGGCTTGTCGCAATTTTATTGATCTCGTTTCTCGTGTTTATGAAATTTAGCGGTCCAGCAAAGGATGACGGAGAGGGCTCTTTATTTGCCGGTGGCAGTGCCATCATGTTGGCTTGGATCGTCGGATTCATTATTAGAGGAGTACTACTTTAATAGACTGTAGTGGGAGGTTTTCTCCGTCCAGTCCTTCACGACCTGGAGAGGCTAATTGATGTCTAATTGCAAAGAGTTTGGTCGGGTCAGCATTTTTGCTACATGTGTTGTCAACCATTTGTTTCCCAATGTCGCTTTTAGTGTGGCAAGGGTACTTGAAAGGTGCTCCGTTGCTGTGGATGTTGAGGAAACTCAAGCCTGTTGTGGTCAACCATTCTTTAATATGGGCTACTGGAAGGATGCAGGCAGANTAGCTAAGAANTTTCTTGCTTCTTACGGTGATACGACTGAAAAAATAGTTGTCCCGTCGGGTTCGTGNGTCAGCATGATAAGGAACCATTATCCTCAGCTGTTTGCCGAAGAAACAGATCTCCTCAGCCAGTCTAAAGAAATAGCTTCTCGAACGTTCGAGTTTACCGAGTATCTGGAGCTTTTGTTCGAAAACAATTGTATTCCCAAGATAGATTCACCTGGAGAGGACTTTCACCAATACAGGGTAACTTATCATGAGGCCTGCCANCTCAGCCGCGAACTTGGTATAACAAGTTCACCACGCAAGATTCTAAAATCCTTTCCTCGCATAGATCTCGTCGAAATGGATAAGGCCGAAGTTTGCTGCGGTTTTGGAGGCACATTCTCAGTCAAATATCCTGAAATATCTTCTGCAATGCTTGACGATAAAATTGAATCGATCCTCGAAACAAAGGCTTCTACGGTAACCGCTTGCGACGCAAGTTGTTTGATGAATATAGAAGGGGGACTTAAGAAGAAGGGAGCACAGATTACGACTCTGCACATTGCTGAAGTAGTTGACGCTGTCATGTCGGGAGCAGTTCAAATATGAGAGCAAGTACCCAATATTTTAAGCAGAAATCAACCGAGACACTTCATGATCTGAAGATTCAGGAGAATTTAGCTGGATTATATCCAGGGTTTCATGAAGCTCGGATAAAGGCCTCTTCCGATACGGAGGACTGGGACCAACTAAAGGAACGTGGGAGGCGAATTAAGGCGCACACTCTCGATCACTTAGATTATTACCTGGAATTACTTGAAAAAAACGTCACCAATGCAGGAGGTGTAGTGGTTTTTGCAGATACAGCAAAAGACGCATCTGAATATGTGACCAAGTTGGCTAAAAGTAGAGGAGTCAAATCTGTAGTTAAGAGTAAATCTATGCTTTCGGAGGAGATGTCACTTAATCATCACCTCGAAATTGAAGGTATAGAGCCAATTGAAACAGATCTAGGGGAATATATCGTACAACTAGCTGGGGAAACTCCATATCACATAATAGCTCCAGCTATTCACAAGTCGAGTGAGGAAGTCGCTGCACTTTTCAGCGAAAAAATAGGTACCGAACCTACCCTTGGAATAGAAGACTTAACTGAAGTTGCGAGGAAGCAACTAAGGGAAAAGTTTATCTCTGCTGACATGGGCATCACTGGCGGCAATTTCATGGTTGCAGATACTGGAACCCTGGCTCTCGTTACCAACGAGGGCAATGGCAGGATGTGTACGTCCATGCCGCGAATACATGTGGCAATAGTTGGGATGGAGAAAGTGATTCCTTCCATAACAGATCTCGGATTATTCTTAAGGCTCTTGATCCGGTCTGCTACTGGTCAATGGATTTCAAGTTATGTGACTACGGTGTCTGGACCCAAGCGATCCAAGGATATTGACGGCCCTGAAGAATTCCATCTTGTCATCGTTGACAACGGCAGATCGAGGATCTTAGCTGACCCGGTATTGAGAGAATCACTCTATTGTCTTCGGTGTGGTGCCTGCTTGAACGCTTGCCCTGTCTATCGAAAAGTTGGTGGTCATTCGTATGGATGGGTTTATCCAGGTCCTATAGGTGCGGTGATATCTCCTATGCTCACGGGACTGTCGCGTGGAAAAGATTTACCTTTTGCATCGACTCTTTGCGGATCATGTAAAGAGGCTTGCCCGGTGAAGATAGACATTCCTAAAATGTTGCTTTATCTTCGCAACCAACTTTCTGAAGGTACACATTATAGAAGTGAAAGAACTTCCGGTTTACTAGAAAGAGCTATTTCAATGTTCTGCGGCCGACTGTTGGGGAATCAGAATGCTACAGCGAAGGCCGTGAAATTCCTTGGGAAGGTTTTGAAGATTTTCCCTAAGAGGATATTTCCCTTTCTGCAGGGATGGACACGGTTTAGAGATTTACCAGAAATTCCAGAACAAAGTTTTATAGAACGTTGGCGAGATTCTAGACATATAGATAATGTAGATGGGGGGGGTGATGGGAATAGTGAGAAATAGTAATAAATTTATAGAAAGAGTTAGATCTGCTGTTGCTGAGGGCAAAGCTGGTGGCGACAGTATTACTGAATCATCGTTTTCTGAATCAAATGATTCCGTCAGGAAGAGAGTGTCTTCAATCTTAGCCGATGCCGAGTTGGCTTGGGAAACTATGTTTGAAAATTTATACCCTGTTGCTGAGACGGCAGGATGGCATGTTTCTCGGGTGTCGGGCCCTGAAGATATTTTGGCCTATATAGAGCCGTTGGTGGTGAAGGCCGGAGCGAAAAAGATCGTTACAACCACACAGAAAGCTGTTTCCGAAATTAATTTTAGCCACCTTTTGGGTCANCTTGAGCTATCCATAACGGAAATCAATAATACCGGNAATATCGCACCNTCTGACCTACGCTCACGCGCTATTGATGCAGATATAGGTATAACAGGAGTGGAATATGCNATAGCAGAAACAGGTACGTGTGTTCTCTCNGCGGATGATGAGACAGGTAGGTTAGTCGGTCTTGCCCCTCCTATTCACATCGCACTGGTCAAGAGAGGACAAGTTCTTTCCACATTGGATGATCTCTTCGTGATACGCAAGTTACAATTTCTTGATGAGAATTTTCCAGCATACACAAACCTTATCTCTGGTCCTAGTAGGTCGGCTGATATCGAATACACTCTGGTGACTGGAGTTCATGGCCCGGGCGACGTTCATATGCTTCTGATTGGATAACTAATTTCTTAGTTTCATTCCCACAGAAATTAATCTAAGACTCTCTTCTACTGCCTCAGAAATCAGGCTTGGCGCATTCTGCAAAGATTCTTCCAGGCTGATTGGACCATTGGCTATAGACAGAGCTGCATCGATGCCGTGGTTGTGCACAATTTGGTAGTTTTTACCCAGCATGCCGGATATCCCAATTGTAGGAATCCCTCTTGCTTTTGCCATCCTAGCTACCCCAATAGGTGCCTTGTTGTATACAGTCTGAAAGTCTATGCTTCCCTCACCGGTGATTACTAGGTCGGCCGATTCCAGCTTTTCCGCTAGATTGACAGTGTCAAGAACTATATCAACTCCTGCCCGCAGATGACCTTCAACGAAGGCTATCATCCCGGCCCCAAGCCCACCTGCAGCTCCTGCTCCTTCTAAATTAGATATATCTTTGCCAAGGTCTCTTTTGGCTACTTCGGCAAATACGCCCAACGCTGAATCTAGCTGTCTAACATTTTCTTCTGTAGCTCCCTTCTGTGGACCATACACAGCAGAGGCACCTTCCGGGCCTGTGAGAGGATTGTTGACATCACATGCGATTTGAAAATTGGATTCAAGAACCCTTTGGTCAATACTGGAAGTGTCTATAACCGAAAGGTTTTGAAGAGCTGCTCCCCCGAACACCAGATTCCTTCCTTCTCGATCCATCAACTTTATTCCTAATGCTTGTGCCATCCCCGCTCCAGCATCGTTGGTTGCGCTACCTCCAATTCCGACGATGAATTTTCGGAAGCCTTTGTTTAGTGCCGAAACGATAATTTCGCCAAGCCCGTAGGTAGTAGCATTTAATGGATCTCTTTCCTCTAGTGTTAGAAGTGCGAGTCCGGATGTTCTAGCCATCTCTATTACTGCTGTATTTCCGTCACCCATTGCTCCCCATTGAGCGACAATAGGTTTTCCTGTGGGATCTGCCACATTGGTTTCCATTATCTTGCCTCCGGAACTCTCGACTAATGTTTCTAGAGTTCCATCACCACCGTCCGCAACTGGACAGGTTAGTATTTGAGCATCAGGAAAAATACGTCGCACCCCTTTCTGAACCGCGTTTGCAACATTAAGAGCGCTCAAACTTCCTTTGAAAGCTTGTGGAGCTATTACAATTTTCACTTTAAGAGTCCTCTGATTTATTCAGTAATCTACAATCCGTAGTGTAATAGTCTTCCACAGAACAATACATATTGTTATATTGTCATTGCTAGTTTTAAAGGTGAGTTCTGAGTCCTATTACTAAACGAGAGAAATAAAGGTAGCACATTGGCGCGAAAAAAAACTGATGGTCCNACTAGACAATTGTTTGCAACCATACGAGAAGATATTTACCTATTAGCCAAGGCTAAATCTGCAGAAAATAGACTATCAATGCGATCCCTGCTAGAGCAAGCACTACTCTTGTATCTAGAGGCTAAAGATGAAATTCATAGAGAAGAAGTTGAATCTGAAGAGTCGAGATCTGTGTGGGAAGATGAGTATCTAGGAATGCAAGCTGATAGGCCAATGGGCACGCCAGTTGAATTAAGTGACGAGGAAGCGAAAAAAATTGCTAAGGAGGCTTTTCTGTGAATGGATCAATCGAAATATTGATAGATTCCACGATAATGGAGGCCTATAGGGTAGGGGACAAGGATGCGATGAGATTGATGTATAGGGCAATAGATGGTGATATATCCATTGGTATTTGTTCATATTCGGTGGCACTTTTATGGGCAAACCCTGAGTTTGATCGAAAATCGGAGATAGGTTTCACCGGGTTGCTTGGATTCTTAAAAGTAGTCGACTTTGATATTAAAATCGCACAACTTGCCGGGCACCTATTGAGGGAAGCACATTCTACTGGTGAAGAGACCTACCTTGAAAAAACAATGGAGAACGCGATCGTAGAAGCAGTAGCAGATAGTCTAGATTGTCCTGTAGCAACCACTTCAGACTGTATAGACGGCTTTTCAAATATTGAATATGTGAGAATAGACACTGTTGGCATTTAAGTAAAACAAAACAAAAAAACATAGCTATATATATAATTTAATTTTCTCTGCTAACTTCATGGTTATGCCTGGCGTTGACGCGATTTCAGTGGCGTGTGCGGATCTAAGATTTTTTACAGATCCAAACTTGCGAAGTAGATGTTTTCTTCTCTTTGGTCCTACTCCCGGGATCATGTCTAATGAGGATCGTATGGTGGTCTTAGCGCGCTTTTTTCTGTGATAGGTTATTGCGAATCTATGAGCTTCGTCCCTAGCTCTCTGGACAAGAAACAATCCATTTGAGTTTCTAGGTAAAACGATTGGTTCAGGGGTTTGTGGTACGAAAAGTTCCTCATTTTCTTTTGCTAAGCTTGCAATCGGTATGTCTTGAATACCTAATTCAAGGAACACTTGTAATGCTGAACTTAAATGACCCTTTCCGCCATCAATAAGAACCAGATCTGGTTGTTCCATCCAGCTAGAANTTTTTGATGATGAAGAGGNATCGGTTGCAGATTGTTTATCAGGATTTACAAGGCGTCTAAATCGGCGGGTTAACATTTCTCTCATCATTGAATAGTCGTCGACACCTTGTACTGTCTTAATCTGGAACCGTCGGTAATCTCGGGTATTAGGGCTACCGTTCTCAAACACCACCATGCTCCCAACAGCGTTTGTCCCTTGTATATTAGAAATGTCGTAGCATTCGATTCTTCTAGGAATTNCNGGAAGATTCAATGCTTCTTGTAGTTCGTTCATCGCCGTATCATCTCTGCCTGACTCGGAGAAACGAGTGATTTTCAGTTGGTCCATTCCTCGGGAAGCATTGTCCACCACCATATCTACTAGCTTTTTACGTTCCCCTCGCTTAGGTGTGGTAAAACGAACGGTTCCTTGGCGTTTCTCTGATAGGAACGTCAGTAGAGAGTCATTATCTTGATTAACTGGATATTGAGTAACTATCAAAGGGGGTACGTATGGTGTTACTCCGTAGAACTGTTCGATGAAAGCAGTCTGGATTGAAGGTAGATCATCTTCTTCTCCTACATGCATCAGATAATTATCTCTGCCAATCAGCTTTCCTTTTCTTATGAAAAACACTTCTACCCAGGCTTCTGACAACCATTGAGCGCACCCGATAATGTCCAAGTTCTTGGAATTCAAGGATAGGACTTTCTGGCCTTCGTTGACTTTATCAATAGCTGTAATTTGATCTCTCAGTGCGGCGGCCTTTTCGAACTCCAGGTTCTCAGCAGATTCCTTCATTCTTGTACGAAGAGCTTTTACGATTTGTCCGGTATTACCTTCAAGGAAAAGAGACACTTGATCGATAATTTCTGAATATTCATTCTTATCTGCAGCGCCTATACATGGGCCAACACATCGTTTGATGTGGTAGTCGAGACAGGCCCTATCGTCATTTCCAGTAATGGTTTTAGTACATGATCTGTAGGGAAACAATTTCTTTAAAAGGGAGAGAGTTCTTCTTACGCTCCCCGCGCTTGCAAAAGGACCGAAATATCTGGCCCCAGAGTCTTTCTGTACATTTCTTGTAATGTAAACCTGCGGGAAGTCTTCAGTGGTATCTATTTTTATGAAAGGATAACTCTTATCGTCCTTTAGTCTGGAGTTAAATCTGGGCTGATGCTCTTTTATAAGGTTACATTCTAGGATTAAAGCCTCTTGCTCAGATTCAGTCACTATAAAATCAAAGTCCGATAATATCTTTACTAGAGTTTTCACTTTGAGGTCTATGTGTGAAGACTTTCCAAAGTAAGAACGAAGTCTGTTACGAAGATTCGAGGCCTTGCCTACGTACAAGATCTCACCTGAGTCACTGTGCATCCGATATACCCCAGGAGAGGTGGGGATTCTCTTTAACCTTTCGGAAAAACGTCTCTCCGTCATCGATTATCACAGTTACCCAGCATAAATTCGACTTTAATCTTTAGGAATGGATGGCGTCACTTTAGTGTTTACAGTCGTGCGAAAGTGAACGCAATCAANAGTACGANTATTACAGAACAAACTAACCCTATCTGTTTAATTTCACTGCCTAGGTATCGGTATGTTAAAGCTCCGGCGGGGCTTTTAGATGTTGTTTGGGCGGGCTTTGCAGATATATCTATGTTTTGGACAGAATGAGATACGGCATTGGCTCCGTCAGTCGAATCAGATTCGGAATGAGTTGAAGTAATTTCCGACACGTCCCTTCGTGAATCTACAACTTGAGTTCTCCCCTTTCTACGACGGCCCTTAAGTTGTGCTTGTCTAGAGGCTCGCTGTCTGCCTTTACTTGGCATGGAATACTCCTGTTTTTTCTCTTCCTATACGATATTTATTCATAAACTCTATATTGATTGCTATATTCAATTTGGTTTGGGGGGAAATCTCGCTCGTGGATGAGCTGTTTCATATTCTTCTCTTAGAAAATCTTTAGTGAGATGAGTGTAAATCTGGGTTGTAGAAATACTAGCATGGCCTAGAAGTTCTTGTACGTGCCTTAAGGGCGCACCCCCTTGAAGAAGATGGGTGGCGAAACTATGTCTCAGTGTGTGAGGGGTGATTGCATTAGATAGACCGTTAGTTTCAGCGTATTTTTTTAGGATCGCCCAGAAACCCTGTCGGGTAATTTGTCCCCCCCTTTGGTTAAGGAACAAAGCCTCAGAAGAGCCATTTTTGTCAAAAATAGGGCGAGCAGTATCCAAATATAGTTGTATTCTCTCCGATGCTTGATTATGGAATGGCACGATACGCTCTTTTTGACCTTTTCCCATGCATCTAACTCTCTGTGACTTAAAATCGATGTTCTCTAAATTAAGACTCACTAGTTCTGTCACTCTCAAACCGCTTGCATAAGATAGTTGTAACATTGCTTCGTCCCTAGCAGCAGAGTGTGATGACGAGGTTTTCAAAGGGGTTGTGACCAGATTCCGAGCTTGTTCAATCGTAAGAATATTAGGCAATGACTTGCCGAGTTTTGGGAGCGGGACCTCCTGAGATGGATCTTTAGATATTAGTCCTTCATTATGTAAGTAGGCGAAAAAAGATCGAATAGCTGCTATTTTTCTGGATGTACTTTTCGGCTTCAGGCCATTATTCCTCAGGTTTACGGCAAATTCTGCGATCACCTTAGGCCTGATTTCGTCTAAAGTTCCAGTAGTTATCTCATCAACATCTCTTGAGAAATAGACTGCGAACTGTAATAGATCTGTTCTGTAGGAGGAGATAGTATTAGTAGAGGAACCTCTCTCCACGGAAAGGTAATCCAAGAATTGTTCAACTCTATCCAATATCAATGTAGAGGGCATTTGCGTACTCTCACGTTCTAATAGTTTTGAATCTATAACGCTTCAATCTTACCTTGACACCTATAGTGGTGTGGATAAGATTCCATAAGTTATTTCAATCGATATGAGGCGATTTAATTACATGGTAGAAATTGACAGCGGGCCTTTTCTTCTAAATCTGGGTTCATTGATTCTTAGCTGGCACGGTGTATTCAGTTTTATTGCTGTCGCNTCAGCCGTGTTTCTTGTAGGGCGGTGGGCTCCTATGAGAGGACTGGATCCAGACGACATATACTCANTAGCTGTTTGGGGCATTATCGGCGGGATTATTGGCGCGAGGCTTGTACATGTAATCGATAACTTGGATATTTATCTGGATAATCCGACCCAGATAATTGCAATTTGGACTGGTGGTATAGGTGTTTGGGGTGGGATTCTCGGAGGGTTTATTGGGGGAGCTGGATACGCCGCTCTTATGAAATACCCCGTTGGCGTTGTAGCTGACCTGACAGCTCCGGCAATGCTCTTCGCCCAATCAATAGGCCGGTTGGGCGATATAGTCAATGGCGAACACTGTTCAAGAGCAACAAGCCAGTTCTTTGGATTCATATGGACTCACGGTGAAAGTGCCGCTAGATACTGTGCCAATGGTATCGGAGTTCCAGTTCAGCCGGTTATAGGCCTTGAAATACTGTGGAACCTATCATGCCTTCTATTGATCTGGAAACTCCGCAACCGCCTGAGACCCGCAGGAATGTTGTTTGCAATGTATCTAGCGTTATATTCGGTCGGACGATTCTTAGTTACCTTTCTTAGAGAGGACCGAATCTGGGCAGTGGGATTACAGGAAGCCCACTTCATTGCTATATTAGTGCTTGTTATAACGGTTCCCGTTCTTGCTTTTAGAGCTCGAATTGGAAGTTCGGAAGCTGTTATAGAGGAGTTTGCCCAATTGGCTCCACGGGGAAGTAGAGCGGAGCGAAGAAGAAGAGATAATTAATAACGTCCGAGCCTAGAAAGAACCTGAAGCCTGGTTGGACTTTCTGAAGTCTTGTACAGTCAACTGGACTGACTCTCGACCTTTCCAGTAATTAACTCCTCCAGTATAAGCGATGTCTAAGTCCCCTCTCGCTTCTTTAAGACGATTGCCTTGTCTGAATGCAATTGCGTCGAAAAGGTTGCCCTTGTGTTCGACTGTGAGCTTGAGATGATCGCGCTCTTTACCGACAGCGCGGGCGTCTAAAACATTGACTCCTGTAGTCATGAAAACTGGAGTTGCATTACCGTCACCATAAGGTTCGAGATCGGATAGGAATTTCAGAGATTCACTATTTAGCCAGCCAGGTGTTATTTCGTATTCTATTTCCAAGACTGATCCAACGCACAGTTGGCCGAGGAGTTCATCGGCGATTGATGACATTTGCTGCCTGAATTCGCGAAGATTATCTTTGTGGATAGTAAATCCCGCGGCCATAGGGTGTCCGCCGTATTTTTCGAAAACTGATTCGCAGGTTCTTAGGGCTTCGATCATATTGAATTCAGGAATGCTTCTGGCACTCGCTCGCAGATATTCTCCTACACCAGATACAGCGATAACAGGCCTGTGATATTCCTCTGAAAGTCGACCAGCTACCAAGCCTAATATGCCAGCCGGCCAGGTTTTGTTTCCTGAAAAGATCATTGACGGTATATTTTCAGGATTGTTCCTGATTAATTGATTACGAGCTTCTGACACAGCTTTCTCAGTTATTACCTGACGTTTTTTATTCAAGTATTCCAATTTATTAGCTATAGCTGCTGATTCTTCTGAATCCGTACTCATAAGCAATCGTAGGCTTAGGTCCGCATGTTCAAGTCTACCTGCAACATTAATTCGGGGAATAATGCCAAAGGAAAGGTTTTCAGANGAAATTCGNTTCTTAGAAAATCCAGCTTTCCGAATCAATGAATCGATACCAGGCATCTGGAGACTCTTCATGACTGCTATACCCTTTCTGGCCAAATAACGGTTTTCATCTCGCATCCTTCCAACATCCGAAATAGTGCCAAGAGCAACGAGAGCATACAAATATTCTGGAACGGATTTTTCATAGGTTTGGAACAAGGCCTCTATGACTTTAAAGGCAGTTCCTACACCGGTTAGGCCGTCAAAAGGGTAATTAGAATCGTGCAGAGCCGGGTTAACTATAGCGACCGCATTGGGGAGCCTTTCAGAAGGAGAATGATGATCCGTTATTATTGTCTGTATCCCAGCGTCACCTGCTAACGAGATTTCCTCGAATGATGTTACCCCACAGTCAACAGTAACCAATAAGGTCACGTTTTTATCCTTGAAAAACTCTATTGATTCGGAACTGATCCCATGCCCTTCCTGGACTCTGTGAGGAACGTATGGGAAAACTATGCCTCCAAGGTCTCTCAATCCTTTAGAGAGAACTACAGTTCCTGTTATTCCATCAGTATCGAAATCGCCAAATATGCCGATGTATTCATTATTCTTAAGGGCTAATTGAAGCCTACTTACGCATGCCGTCATTCCTGGTAATAAATAGGGGTCATTGAGGGACGAAGATGATGGATTTAAGAATGATTCAGCATCTTTCTTAGTGGTAATTCCTCGGTGGAACAAGAGAGCTGACTCAACGGTTGGGAGCCCTAAATCTATGTTTCCATTAGTTGTCTCGCTGGGCAACAATCGCCATTCACTATATTTCAAAACGGTATCGGATCCGACTTAGCAAACTTATGTAAACTAGGTAACTTTCTGAAATATAAGAGAAGCATTGTGCCCGCCAAAACCGAAGGAATTGCTCATTGCAGAAGGGATATCTTTTTCATTCTTTATATTTGGAGTGTAGTTTAGATCACAATCTGGATCGGGGTTGTGCAAATTAATGGTCGGAGGAATCAATGATTTTTGAATCGCCATTACCGATACCACTGCCTCTAGCGCGCCGCTGGCTCCGAGTAGGTGGCCAGTCATTGATTTCGTAGAACTGATTGGGATCTCGTAAGCAAGTTTTCCAAATACGGCTTTCATTGCCATTGTCTCGAATTTGTCATTTAGTGGGGTAGAGGTACCATGAGCGTTAATGTATCCAATGTCCTCCGGTTGTAAATTCGCCTGTTTCAGAGCCAGTCGCATGGCTCTAGCGCCTCCTTCCCCCTCTGGCCCTGGCTGAGTGATGTGATTGGCATCCGCTGTTGCCCCGTATCCCACTAGCTCGNCTATTGGTNTAGCACCTCTACTCTCCATTGAAAACAGGTTTTCCATTATTAGAATGCCAGATCCCTCACCCAGTACAAATCCATCTCTGGTCGCGTCAAACGGTCTTGAGGCTTGTTTTGGATCGTCATTTCTCTTTGAAAGAGCCTGACAAGCATTGAATCCCGCAACGCCAACAGGACATATTGCCGCTTCTGCAGCCCCGGCAATCACCGCATCTACATCGCCGCGGCGAATTGCTTCAAACGCCATGCCTATTGAATCTGCTCCACTAGCACAGGCTGAGACTGTGCTGTAATTTGCTCCTTTAGCTCCCGTGAGTATGGATACCTGTCCCGAGGCCATATCTGGAAGCATCATAGGTACGAGGAATGGGCTTATTCGCGAAGGTCCCCTATCTTTGAGTACCCCTATCTGGTCGGATAGAGTTGTTATTCCCCCGATTCCGCTTGCTACCATCACCGAAACCCGTTCACTATTCGTAGGGGTAATTTCAAGTCCGCTATTCTCGAGAGCCTCAAGCGAGGCGGCTGATGCTAATTGAACAAACCTATCCATTCTCCTAGCTAGCTTTTTACCTACATAGATTTCTGGATCGAATTCAGTGATTTCGGCGGCGAAAGTCGTGTCATAACCCTCAGAATCGAATGATGTGATTGTGTCGATGCCGGATTCTCCATTGCGAAGACTATCCCAGGTTTCGCTGCTTGTTAATCCTACGGGGCTTACTGCACCGCAACCGGTAATGAAGACTCTTTCTGGCATTAGATACTCCCTACATCAATGGAAGGAACGAATCGAATTAAATCGAAAGTAGCTTTGGGAGGTGCTCCTTCGTGACGGAAGCAGCGGGGAGCAACCAAAAGCCACTCGTGCCTGATATGAGCCAGATTATAACAACAGGAAATTTTCTTCTGTAGCGTAAACGCGGGTCATATGCGGGCAATTTAGGTTAAGCAATTAATAATTGTTGTGATTTAGGGTATTCATTCCTGAATCAGGATAGCTCGTACAGGTGCACCATCGCCAGCAGAGGTTTTTAACGGCAACATAATATATTTATACGCACCATTTTCAACATTGTCTAAGTAAAGATTCTCTAGAATCCAGATACCGGAGTTGATAAATCTTCTATGATTGGGAAGGGCTTTATCATCTACTTTGTCTACAGATATGTAATCTGTTCCGACAATGTTAACCCCACATTTCTCGATAGAAACGAAGTCTTGAGAAGATAAATCTGGAAACTCTAATATAGCTGGCATTTTCTTGAAAATGAGAAGATGGGCCCCGGACTGGCTTAAATTCTTAATTACATTATCTAGATCCGCATTCACATCTTCTACAATTGCTTTTCCGGTCATTAAGTTAAGAGGAAAGGAACTAATTGTGTCCGCGCCATCAAATAAGTGAGAAGGGGCGTCTATGTGAGTTCCAGTGTGTGTCGTAAGAACAATTTCTGAAATTACCGGACCTTTTTGACAATTTCCTATTTGTGATCGATACGTTGTAAGTTTTACCGAAGGATCCCCAGGGAATACGTCCATTTTAGAATGGATGGTTTTGGTTATATCTATATATTTTGCCAATTGACCTAAGAATTCTTTCTTTGAGTGAATCTTCCTTTGTGTGAAATCGTACANAGAAGCAATATAATTTCACTAATAGGTTAGCATCCGAGATTTTAAGTTATTAGAGGTAAACGCGTAAGTGCGATCAGTTGCTATAGAGACATTGGGATGTAAGTTGAACCAGGCGGATTCATTGGAGCTGGCTCAAGAGTTTAAATCCGCGGGATTTAATATGGTGGATGCTGGTTCGAAATGCGATGTATATGTAATAAATACTTGCACGGTTACTCACGTTGCAGANCGGAAAGGCAGGCAAGCTGTACGTGCTGCCAGGAGAAAGCATCCTAAGTCAACTATAGTAGTGACCGGTTGTTACGTTGAAAGGGATAAAACTTCAATTGAGGCTCTCTCAGAAGTTGACATTGTGCTGGGCAATACACGTAAACCAGATATTGTTATTGAAGTTCTAAAGCGATTTGATGGTTCAGAAGTACCAAACAATGAATATGACGATTATGAAATGCCGGACATCTCAAATCGTAGTCGGGCGATGCTCAAGATNCAGGAGGGTTGTGACCAGCTTTGNTCCTATTGCATAGTGCCTAAAGTAAGAGGTCGGGAAAAGAGTGTTCCCTCCGGTGTTTTGGTAAACAGTGTCAATAGATTAGTTGGTGACGGCTACATGGAAGTTGTACTTACCGGGACGCAACTAGGCAGTTATGGATTTGATCTAGACAGCACCTCTCTGGCAAGTATGATTACGGACATACTTAACAAAACTTCCGTGGCCCGCTTGAGAATTTCATCCCTTCAACCTCAGGAANTGTCGGAAGAACTCCTTGAACTTTGGCAGGATAAAAGGCTTTGTCCTCATTTCCANATCCCTTTACAAAGCGGGAGTGATTCNATTCTCGCTAGGATGAGAAGAAGGTATGATTCATCGCAGTTTATGAAATCAGTTGACGACGTTAGAAAGAATGTTGAAGGAGCTTCCGTTACAACAGATTTGATTGTCGGGTTCCCAGGAGAAAGCAAACAAGATCACCTAGATACAAAAAGAATATGCGAGGCAGTAGGATTTGCCGACTTACACGTATTTCGTTTCTCAAGTCGGCCAGGAACAATAGCTTTTCACATGGATGATGATGTCCGTGATCCCACAAAAGCTTACCGTTCTAATGAACTTATAGATATTGGGCGACAGTCGTTTTCCAAGTTTCGACGAAGCCTAGACGGCAATGTTGCAAATGTGCTTTGGGAAGCAGAAGCTAAAGACAGGTCAAATAGTGACCGATTTTTCGGACTGACCGAGAATTATATAAGAGTTTCTTCGGAGAAATATCGTAGTGAAATGCCTATTGAAGAGGTAACCTTAGTATTTAATGCGAATGACCCATATGGCCCTATGCAGTGCCTTGGCTGATTAAACTTCTTTAGGGAGGAGATAGGGTCTTCCGTTCCATTCTTCCACATAGCCAGACCGATGCTCTTGGCCATGACCGAATACGATGATCCACCCTTCTCTCATGGCCATATCGATGAGCTCTTTTTTTTGCACCAGGGTTTCATTGGGAAATTCGTCGGCAGCAGCGATGAAATTAGCTTGTAGATGGTGGGAGGTAGGAATTAAATCGCTCGCGAAAACGACCCTTTCACTACCCATATCGACTAGCACCATCTGATGCCCTTTGGAAGGCCCGTCTGCTACCTTCAGTGTTACCCCAGGCGCAATTTCGCTGTCACCGTCTACTAATTCGATTAAACCTTTCTCTTCCAGCGGCATGAAGTCATCCTGGTGAAAGATAGATTGGAATCGCTCATTTGGCGATACAGCTTCATTCCAACATTGTTCTTGAACGATGTGGCGAGCCTTTGGGTAAATAGGGACGGCATCACCAGACCGGTTTAACTTGGTGCATCCTCCTGAGTGATCAAAATGGAGGTGAGTCAAGACTACTATGTCTATGTCTCTAGCGTTGAGCCCGACCTCCTTTAGATTTCTTATGAGCTTGTTTCCGTTAATATGGTGGGATTCTTTCAGTTGGTCGGTTCTCTTATTCCCAGCACCTGTGTCAACAAGGATATTGGCATTAGGAGTTTTTATTACCATGCTGTTCATGGCAAAACGAACTCGGTTCCGACGGTCAGGCTTTATCTGGGTTTCCCATTCAGTTCTTGGTACTTGGCCAAAAGCATNCCCGCCATCCACCATCAACGTTCCATCAGACAGTATGTTTACTGAATTACCACCATAGTTCATGTAGGTCCGTCCTTACTTCACAAGCCTGTGAGCAAATTCTTAGGTTTGTAGGGCCAATCGTTATCNGACACAATCGAGAAGCCATACCTATCCTCACACCNAATACCAATTCTTATCACGCACCGAGGATAAAACACTGCCAGCCGATGCCAAAAGGCTTCGACTCTGTTCAGGGGCAACTCCCCATAANNAGAACCTAGAGAATTGGATAGGGTGTAGTCAATTGATTTAAGGGGTAGTTTTTGGCCACTTTTTAAGATTCAGCCAAGACTTTGTACTAAANTAGCCCATCTGATAGGCGAGCCGACGCTGCCTGAAAGCCTTTAATCGTCGCCTGGATGTCAGATTGATCATGTTCGGTGGAGAAGTAGAATTTTGTATTTCCTTTGAGGATTCCGTTCTCTAGCATCAGGCCGTTAAATCTCTTTAACATTTCACGGTCGCCTCTGATGCTAGTTCTATAGTCATAAATCTCTTCTCTTGTAAAAAAAACATCAAAGAGAACAGGTTCCCCAATTACTTTGGCTGGAACCTNNACTTGATCCAGAGCTTCTTGGAGCCTCGTCATAAGCNCTNTTCCAGTCTCGAAAATCCTTTCATAAGTTCCAGGCTTTTTTAGAATTTCTAACACTGCNAATCCTGCNGCACAGGCCACTGGATTTCCACTTAAAGTACCTATATGAGGCATGAAATCCTCTTGAACGACACTGTCAGAGTCGAAATGGTTCATCAAGTAACTCTTTCCTGCCACAGCTGTTAAAGGAAAACCNCCAGCTACTGCCTTGCCAAGGGTGCAAAGGTCGGGGATTACTCCGTAATATTCCTGAGCTCCTCCATAGGCAAAACGAAACCCCGTNACCACCTCGTCAAAAATGAGAGGTATTTCATAGCGAGCCGTTACCTCCCGTAATCCCTCTAAGAATCCCGCTTTTGGAGGTATCAATCGCTGGAANGGTTCAACAATCACACCTCCGATTTCATCGTGATGACCTTCAATTATTGCCGCGGTGATTTCAATATTGTTGTAGGGTGCGATTAGAACTTCTGANGAAATTGATTCTGGTATACCCGACGANTCCGGCTCCGCCTGAGGGAATTCCAACAGCTTTTTTGGTAACGTGCTCATAAGCGCATAATCGTTCATACCATGAAAGCCGCCTTCAAATTTGAGTATCTTGTCTCTTCCCCGNAAAGCCCTNGCAGTTCTCATCGCATAGAGGGTAGCCTCGGTTCCAGTACTGCAAAACCGTACCTTCTCAGCACAAGGAACGGCNTGAACTATCTCCTCTGCGAGAGCCACTGATTTTTCGTTNGTTGCAAAAAATGTAGTNCCGTTTTCAATCTGTCCAATGACAGCCTCAGTAACTGAAGGATGGGCATGACCAACTATCATNGGACCGGAGCCCAGTAGATAGTCTATGTATTCGTTTCCGCTTTCGTCCCAGATGTGGCTGCCCTTACCCCGACTGGCAATTAAGTCGTAAGCAAGATTTCCTAAAGAGCCTTGCGGCATCACGGAATTTGCCCTATTGAGTATTTCCCTTTCACGTTCAGTACTGTTTCGCTCAGTCATAGACTCTCCTCAGTAAATAGATTGATCCGTTAGTTACGGGTAGACGGACAAGCCTCTACTATTACACTGTAGGCTCTGCGCATAAAAATAATTAACAATATTTGGGATTGCGATTATAACAATGAACCAGCGGATCTTAGTACAGAGGGCCTAATAGCNNNNATAAANNCGGAGGGTGTTTATCTTTGCTAAATAAATCGTGAAGGCTAACTGAGTAGATGGTTGTTGCCGTGGTTGATAAAGATATTCATTTAGTTAACAAAGGAGACTGGCATGACTANAGATGTAAGAGTTAGCTTTGGTGATAGTTTGCGATCGGCTTCTGATTGTCTATTAATTGGCGTGTTCGATGGTGAAGAAGATATGAACGAACTGCTTCAAGCTTGTAATAGGAGCTTAAATAACGGGCTGGAGGTGATCATTAAAGCTGGAGAGCTTTCAGGAAACANCTCAAACTTCACACTCCTACACACGTTTGGTGGGGTCACTCCAGACAGATTACTTTTCTGTGGCTTAGGAGACAAAGAANTAATCTCGCGNTCTTTATTGCGGGACATTTTCTCATCAGCACTTAGACGGGCAAGAGGGGCATGTTCTGGCTCCGTATCTATAGCAGCCAATTCTTTTGTTGGCCCTCAAATTACGGAAAACGATGTTGTGGAATGTGCGGCTGAGTCATCGCANACGGGATTATATAGATACGAGCGTTTNAAGTCGGTTCCGTCAACGAAAAACATTAAACTATTGGATCTTGTCGTTAGTGGTTCTGCTACAGAGAAAACTATGNATGANGCTATGTCACGGGGAATATCCGTTGGAAATTCTGTAAACATCGCCAGAGATTTAGCTAATGCTCCTCCAAACTTCATGACCCCCACCGAACTTTCTAATGCCGCCAGCGGCGTTGCTAGAGAAACNGGTGCNCNTATCGAAATTATTGAGCGTGAAGAAATGGCAAAGTTAGGTATGGGAGCTTTGATCGGCGTGTCCCAGGGGAGCACAGAGCCTCCTAAATTCATAGTACTTCGGTATGAAGGCGATNAGAATAATCCTGATAATTCAATAGCCTTATTGGGTAAGGGAATTACGTTTGACAGTGGGGGGTTGGATCTGAAATCCGCNAGCGGTATGAGGACTATGAAAGGTGATATGGCAGGTGGAGCTGCAGTGATTGGAGCTATGAAGGCGATCTCAGATATAAGACCAACGTTGAACGTAGTTGGTATTGTGCCTGCTACAGAGAACATGCCAGGGGGCGGGGCACAACGTCCGGGAGATGTCGTTTCCACGATGGATGGCACCACTTTAGAGATCGACAATACTGACGCAGAGGGGAGATTGGTACTTGCAGACGCAGTTTGCTATGCCAGGTCCCTAGGTATTACCAAGATTGTAGATGTCGCTACACTAACTGGTGCTGTACGGGCTGCACTGGGGCAACAATGCATTGGAGCGTTNGGCAANGATTCGTCGTTCACTGAGAAAGTTATAGCTGCAGGAAGTGAGGTTGGGGAAAGAATCTGGGAACTTCCAACTTATGACGAATATGCAAATCAGTACGATAGTGACATTGCTGACATAAAAAATACAGGAGGGGCAGCTGCNGGAGCCATCATTGGNGCGATGATTATAGGCAGATTTGCTGGCGANGCTTCCTGGGTTCATTTAGATATNGCTGCTANGAGCCTCACGAATGTGACAAAGGGTGACCNNGTGAANGGNGCAACTGGTTCNGGNGTNAGAACTCTGATATCNCTGTGTGAATNNCTNTCTTCGNAANCANANNNCCAAGCAANAAAANAGAGCCTAANGTTGTCACATGTGGAANCATTGTGTTAGATTCAAAACCTAGAAANTTTTTCCTNTGCTGAGGTGANNGGTTGGTNCAGTCTCCGATTCCCANATGGACGTTTATAACTAACCANGGGTTNGTNCTTAGTTACATATTTCACAANACCACTAGTACTGCTAGGGANATTGCCAANTATATTGGTGTGACTGANCGTACNACNCANAAGATAATCTCAGATCTTGAAAGCGCNGGGTATATNAAGCGNCGTAAGNTTGGTAGAAGNAATNTCTATAACGTCGANCCNCAGTTGCCACTCCGGCATCATACTAAAGCCGATATTATGGTNGAGGATTTGCTCGNATCTTTAACNNCTGACNCAGACGANTAGNAANCNAGAAATAGAAAANTAGAATTCGTAATANTCNGTANTNNCTAACCAAATTTNTGTGNTTTGGNTGATCGTTGACCCTGTTTCTNGCCTAATGCTAGACTTTTCTNAGTTGTGGTGAGCGTGGCCAAGTTGGTTAAGGCGCCAGGTTGTGGCCCTGGAGATCGAGGGTTCGAATCCCTTCGCTCACCCCACAATTCTTGATTAAATCGGCAGAGTGAAGACTGCCGGAAAGAGATTCTTATTTGCCGAACTTACCTTCTAATTTTGCGGTCGTCAGAGAAGGGAAACCAAACGGTGAGGACTGGGTATTTCGCATATCTGCTGTGAACGGAAGGGAAGTACTAGCGGTTGCAGTTAGCCAGCCGAACAATTCGCGAACTGGTCCTACATGGTCTTACGTATTTGAGGATGACGGACTAAATTCGATCGATTTGGGATCACCGGGTTCGTTTGCCAGTTTGAAGGACGGCTATAGAGTGGCCGGATTAAAACCTTCTGATATTTCTAGAGTATTTGTAACACATGGTCACTCAGATCACGACGGTACAGTGCCAGAGTTTTTAAAAGCGAGTTCGGCCAATTTGTATGCTCATGAATCATATGAATTTCTAAAGCCGTTTAATTCTTGGGTGATTCAGGATTTCACCGCTTCAAAGCTTCAAAATCAACTTACGCAAATTGGTAAGAGAAATATTGATCAAAGTTCGTTCACGTCAAGAAGAGATCGTGACAGGGATTATTACAATGCCAGAAAATTGACTAAAGTCACTTCTTCACTGGTTGATGGAAAAACCGTCGGTGATATTAAGGTGATTTCTACTCCAGGTCACTCTCCAGATCAAATCTGCTTACAAGTGGACGATCTATTGTTTACCGGTGACCATGTCTTGCCGGAGATAACTCCCCATCCCACAACTAACATGGTGTTTAGAAAAGAATACAGAGAGTCTTTGCCAACAGAGATAATCGATCCAGATAGATTGTATGGTCTTGGCGCATATCTTAATTCCTTAGGAAAAGTAGCTTCTCTTAGTGCCGATTTGAATGTCATGCCTGCCCACAGATTGTTCAACCGAAATAAGGTCAACAGCGTGGGTGTAAAACGGGCAAGAGACATAATTGAACATCATAGGAGAAGGCTGTCAAGGCTCATCGACTCAATCTCGAAAGGGGATTCAAACCTGGAAGATCTTACTAGAGGGATATTCAGTCGTAGCAAGCTCCTTGGAGGCAATCTTATGGCAGCTCTTTCAGAAATAGTTGCTCACTTGGAATTTCTTGAAGAATCAGGAGACATTGTTGTAACTAATAATGGGGATCTAAGGCTTTCTGAGCCGCATTCCAACAAATTTTCCTTTACTAT
>PAOO01000020.1 GCA_002708065.1 Chloroflexota bacterium | reverse complement strand
TTTACGGATCTTCCTGGGGCTTGGCAACATTTTTCAGTCCCCATTGGGCAGGTGGACGATTCTTTAATAACTAAAGGGGTNGGATTTGACGGATCAAGCATCAGGGGTTTTCAATCGATCGACGAATCGGACATGCTCATAGTGCCTGATCCCAGTACTGNGAGNGTGGATCCTTTTTACGGCGGCACAGNGACTTGTATAGCAGATATACGTGATCCCGACACANGTGAAAGNTATAGCAGGGATCCGAGAAATATTGCCAAGAAAGCGGAATCCTATCTAAAGTCGACTGGATATGGAGATACCTCATTTTGGGGACCAGAAGTCGAATTTTTCATATTCGATTCAGTGCAATTTGATTACGATTCTAACTCTAGCATGCATCGGGTAGATTCTGATGAAGGAATTTGGAATTCTGGGGCGGAAACAATGCTTGATGGAAAAACCCCAAACAGGGGCTATCGCCCCAGGCATAAAGAGGGTTATTTCCCAGTTTCTCCGATGGACTCCGCTCAAGATCTCAGAAGTGAAATGGTAAGGTCCTTGGTAAACGATTTCGGCCTAACTATTGAAGCCCAGCACCACGAGGTTGCGACGGGGGGACAGGCTGAAATAGATATGAGGTACGACACTCTTTTGACGACAGCAGATGCTGTGATGACTTACAAGTATGTGGTCAGAAACGTCGCGAAAAAATATGGCAAAGTCGTTACATTCATGCCAAAACCTCTATTTGAGGATAATGGCACCGGAATGCACACTCACCAGTCGATTTGGAAAGACGGAGTTCCTCTATTTGCGGGGGATGATTACGCAGGACTTTCACCCCTTGCCCTCAATTACATTGGAGGACTTATAAAACATGGGAAAGCTCTCATGGCTCTCGCTGCTCCTACGACGAACTCTTACAAGAGATTAACCCCAGGATTTGAGGCACCCACAATTCTGGCACTGTCAGCAAGAAACAGGTCAGCTGCATGCAGAATACCGATGTATTTCGACGACCCAGAAGCTAAGCGAGTAGAGTTCAGGTCGGCAGATCCGACCTGCAATCCCTATTTAACATTTTCTGCGATGTTAATGGCTGGTCTTGACGGTATAGAAAACGAGTATTCTCCTGGAGAGCCGTTGCAACAAGACTTATTTGCATTGTCTGCAGAAGAGACCTCTGCATTCCCTCAGGTTCCCAGTAGCCTTGAAGAAGCTTTGCAGGCGCTCGACGATGATCATGAATTTCTTCTTAAAGGAGGCGTGTTCACTGAAGATGTGATCAAAAACTGGATCACCTTCAAAACCGACAACGACGTAGATCCGATAAGACTTAGGCCTCATCCTTACGAATTTTATCTTTCTTTTGATGCTTAATATTCCATTGAATTTTCGACATATCGTAGCCTTTCTAGCGGAGGTAGCTTATCCAATTCAGGAACACTACAGGCACCATTAAAAGTTTGACACTTTTTTCACAAACCGGTAATATTTCGGCCCGACAAAGGAAAGGTAGCGAGGGTGACTTTGATAAAAACCACCCTTCCCTATCGGCTGCGAAATACGCCTCTGCGGCCACACGATAGGCCCTAAGGAAAGCCTGGAGATGCTGGAACGTAACAGCGAAGCAGTTGAATATGCTCTCTATGAAGCGAGAGAGAACGACGTCAAGTTCATACGCCTCTGGTTCACCGATATTTTAGGCAGTATAAAAGGATTTGCCATAACGGTTGAAGAATTAGAGAACGCTCTAACCCGAGGAATGGGTTTCGACGGTTCTGCAATAGAAGGCTATGCACGAGCGGATGAAAGAGATCTATACGCGCTCCCGGANCCTACTACGTTCAGCCTTCTTCCCTGGCGACCTCGAACCAACGCTGTAGCGAGGATGTTTTGCGACATAATCACCCCGGATGACAAACCATTTGAAGGGGACCCTAGAAGCGTTCTTCGCCGTAATTTAGAGAGGGCATCAGATAAAGGATTTACCTATTACGTTGCTCCGGAACTAGAATATTTTTACTTCAAGAATGGGACTGAGACGGAATTCCTGGATTCTAGTGGTTATTTCGACCAGAACACACCTAACCCCGGCACAGATCTAAGACGAGAGACAGTCCTTATGTTGGAGGAATTAGGTATACCTGTAGAGTCCAGTCACCATGAAGCTGCGCCCAGTCAACACGAGATCGACTTACGTCACACTGATGCTCTCACGATGGCAGATACGGTTATGACGTACAAGCTNGTAGTAAAAGAGATAGCNATGAGCCACGGNTATTTTGCCTCTTTTATGCCCAAACCATCTTCGGGAATCAACGGTAATGGTATGCACACCCATATGTCCCTATCGAGGGGAGACGAAAACATATTTTATGGTGATGACAATAAACATTATCTTTCGACACATGCAAAGCAATTTTGTGCGGGGCTGTTAAAGCATGCTAGAGAAATTACGCTCGTAACAAANCAATGGGTAAATTCCTATAAAAGACTAGTNCCCAGNTATGAAGCCCCTACTTACGTTACTTGGGCTGAGGTTAACCGTTCGGACCTGATCAGAATTCCGTCCTTTAAACCAGGACGTGAAGCCTCTAGAAGGATCGAATATCGTGCCCCAGATCCTGCTTGTAATCCCTATCTGGCGTTCAGTGTAATGTTGGCTGCCGGACTTGAAGGCATCGAGAACGGTTATGAACTCCCAGATTCTCTAGAGAAAAACGCCCACGATTTGAGTCAATTTGAACTAGATGAACTCGGAATTGAATCCCTTCCTGGAAATCTCTGGGAAGCCATTCAGGTTACAGAAAAAAGCTCACTCGTAAAAAATGCACTAGGCCCAGATGTGTTCAGTAGTTTCATCGAGAACAAAAAGATTGAATGGGATCAATATAGTTCACAAATCTCGCAATACGAAATAGAGCGATATCTACCCACCCTGTAAAGCTGCATTTAGCGGGAATTAAGGACCGATGAAAAACAGATACCGACATGCAAATCTTCCAAAGCCTGTAAAACAAGGACTTTATAACCCAACTTTCGAGCATGATGCATGTGGTGTGGGTATGGTGGCTAATATTAAGGGAATCAGATCACATCAGATCGTTAGCAAAGGATTAGAAGCACTTGTCAATCTCGGTCACAGGGGTGCTGCTGGTGCCGATCCAGAGACGGGAGACGGTGCAGGTATTCTCACTCAAATTCCCGACGAGTTTTTCAGGGTCGAGTCTAAAAATTGGGACGTCGATTTGCCACCTCTCGGCAAATATGGCGTAGGGATGACATTTATTCCAAACAATGATGGTTCTCGAGAGCAATACATAGCCATTGTTGAAGAGACCATCAAGGCAGCCGGCATGTCATTGATTAGATGGCGTGAGGTTCCTGTTGATCCAAGTAAGATAGGGATCCTTGCCGATGCATCAAGACCTTATATTGCTCAGTTTTTTGTTGAATCAACTTCTTATTTGCCAAATGAAAAATTTGAATTTGCGCTCTACACATTGAGGCGTGTTTTAGAGAAAGCAATCGACAATGCTCCACTGGAATATGGGGATGACTTTTACATATGTTCCTTATCGAGCAACAAACTCGTTTACAAAGGTCTCATAATGGCCCATCAGCTTGAGGGGTTCTATTTAGACCTAGCAAGCGAAAATTTTAAGACATCGTTTGCCCTGGTTCATTCACGTTTTAGTACTAATACCCTCGGCACTTGGAAGCTAGCCCACCCATATAGGTTTGTCATACACAACGGAGAGATCAACACCCTGCGAGGAAACATCAACTGGATGTCTTCACGGGAAAAAGCCTTCGAATCCACTGAACAGGGAATAGAAGTTGAAAAGTTAATACCCGTTATTAAACAAGGTCAAAGTGACACGGCGTCTCTTGACAACGCCTTAGAACTCCTTTTAGCAACAGGAAGAAGCCTTGAGCACTCAATGATGATGCTCATACCTGAAGCGTGGGGAGACCATATCCCCATGGACAAATACAAGAAGGATTTCTACGAGTACCACTCGAGTATGATGGAGCCGTGGGATGGCCCAGCCCTAGTTATAGGAACAGATGGCGAAAAAGTCTGTGCCGTGCTGGACAGAAACGGGCTCCGGCCGTGTAGATATCTAGTCACTGACGACGACCTCTTAGTAATGGCATCGGAAACAGGAGTTATCGACATACCTCCTGAAAAGATCCTATTCAAAGAAAGAATTTATCCTGGCCGCATGTTTTTATTAGACGGTAATAGCGGCGAAATTATAAATGACGCAGAGTTAAAAAGAGGCTTAGCCACACGCAAGCCTTATGGGAATTGGCTCGAAACTAACAGGGTTTTCCTGGATGATTTACCTGCACCNAAAAAAATGCAANNNTANGAACACGAGAATCTTAAGGCACGTCAGAATACCTTCGGATACACACTTGAGGATTTTCGTATCATCATGGAGCCAATGGCATCAACTGCTTATGAACCCACCGGATCAATGGGTAACGATACTCCCTTGGCTTTCCTATCCGATCAGAATCCAATTTTGTTCAATTATTTTAAACAACTTTTCGCTCAAGTAAGTAATCCGCCCTTAGATGCGATCAGAGAAGAACTCGTAACATCTCTCAGAGCTACACTCGGAGAGGAAAGAAATCTATTCTCTGAAACTCCCGAGCACTGTAGGCAGATTACAATACGGAGACCAGTATTGAGCAACGAGGATCTTTCCCGTCTTCGGGAGTGTGATTTAGAAGGATTGAGATCTGAAACAATTTCTATCCTGTTCGATCCAACAAAAATTGGTGGTCTCAAAGNCGCAATGGATGAAGTNCGNACTGCATCTTCAAACGCCGTTGAGGCGGGGGCCTCGATATTGATTTTATCGGACAGGGGAGTTGACTCCAAACACGCCCCCATCCCGAGTTTACTNGCTACCTCNGGTATACATCACCACCTGATTAGAGAAGGAATTAGAACGAGGGTGGGGATAGTAGTTGAAACTGGCGAAGCACGGGAGGTGACACATTTTGCTCTGTTNATTGGATTTGGTGCTGGCGCCGTTAACCCGTACTTAGCGTTTGAAACATTACAGAACCAGATAGAAGACGGTGATTTTCTTACGGAAATGTCCCCTGAACAAGCTATAGATAACTACCTTGCAGCTAGTCAGAAGGGCATATTGAAAATTATGTCTAAAATGGGCATATCCACTATACAAAGTTACAGAGGAGCCCAAATTTTTGAAGCAGTTGGTTTGAATCAGTCACTCATAGACGAATATTTCACTTGGACACCTTCGAGAGTTGGTGGAATAGGAATTGAAGAGTTGGAAAAAGAATCTGCAGAGAGACACAAATCGGGGTTCCGAATAGGTGTCGGAACAAACAATATCCCGGGTAACCTTGAAATAGAAGCAGGTGGAAACTATCAATGGCGTCGGGACGGCGAGTTCCATATGTGGAACCCTAAAACAATAACCGCTCTCCAACATGCCGTGAAAACCAACAATTGGGCGACATATGAGCAATTCGCGGATTTCGCCGACAATGAAAACAAACGATTAAGCACAATACGCGGCCTGCTTGATTTTAAAGAATTAGACAATCCAATTTCTNTAGATGAAGTAGAACCTGCATCTGAAATAGTGAAACGGTTTGCAACCGGTGCAATATCCCTAGGATCTATAAGCCGCGAGGCCCATGAAACTATGGCAATTGCGATGAATCGTATCCAAGCAAGGAGCAACACTGGAGAAGGAGGTGAGGATCCATCCCGATATATTCCAGACATGANCGGCGATTCNCGAAACAGTGCGGTTAAACAAGTAGCTTCAGGAAGGTTTGGAGTTACTATCAATTACCTAGCCAACGCGAAGGATCTACAGATCAAGATGGCCCAAGGGGCAAAGCCAGGTGAGGGAGGTCAATTACCAGGACATAAGGTTGATGAATACATCGGGGGAGTGCGAAATTCTACTCCTGGAGTTGAGCTAATATCGCCACCCCCACATCACGACATCTACTCCATTGAAGACCTGGCTCAGCTAATTCACGACCTTAAAAGCTCCAACCCTGATGCCCGCATACATGTAAAGCTTGTTGCAGAGGCTGGAGTGGGCACCATCGCGGCTGGAGTTTCTAAGGGCCATGGCGATGTTGTATTGATCAGCGGCCACAGCGGGGGAACCGGTGCCTCTCCCGAATCCTCTATCAAACATGCTGGCCTACCATGGGAACTAGGTGTGGCAGAGACACAGCAAGTCCTGGTCATGAACGATCTGCGAGGCCGAATCGTGGTCCAAACAGACGGTCAGATTAAAACTGGACGAGATGTAGCAATAGCCTGCCTACTAGGTGCTGAAGAATTCGGATTAGCTACGGGCCCACTGATTTCGATGGGCTGCATAATGCTACGAAAATGTCACCTTAATACCTGCTCAGTCGGAATAGCAACACAGGATCCAGAGCTACGAAAGAAGTTTGCGGGTAANCCGGAACAAGTTATCAACTATTTTTTCTTCATTGCTGAGCACCTCCGTCAAATCATGGCAAAGCTAGGAGTGCGAACCGTTGACGATATGGTTGGGAGAGTCGATTTATTGGATTCACGAGCGATATTGGATCATTGGAAAGCTAAAGGGATGGACTTTAGCCACTTACTTCACATACCAGAAGTCCCGGAAGGAATCGCAAGGCATTGTGTCACCGAACAGGACCACGGCTTGGAGAAGGCTCTTGACAATCAACTTATTGACGAAGCTGCTTCAGCAATTGAAAAAGGCTCCGAAATTGTCATCGAAAAGAAAATAGATAACTCTTTAAGAACTGTAGGTACCACACTGAGCTACAAAATTGCGAAAAAATACGGGGAGGAAGGCCTACCGGAAGATACCATCAAGCTGAATTTCACAGGTTCAGGCGGACAAAGTTTTGCAGCTTTCTTAAGCAAAGGTGTCACTATAGATCTTAAAGGAGATTCCAATGATTATTTCTGCAAAGGCCTGTCAGGGGGTAGGGTGATAATAAGGCCCCCTAAAGAATCAAGGTTCTTAGCTGAAAACAACATAATTATTGGAAATGTGGCTTTATACGGCGCAACCTCAGGTCAGTCTTTCATACGGGGTATTGCCGGAGAACGTTTCGCAGTTAGGAACAGTGGCGCTGAAGCAGTAGTAGAAGGTGTTGGTGACCATGGTTGCGAATATATGACAAGAGGAACAGTAGTGATACTAGGTCCTACCGGAAGAAACTTCGCAGCAGGAATGAGTGGTGGCGAAGCCTACGTATTAGACGAATTTGAACAATTCGAGTCGCTTTGCAATTTGGGGATGATAAATTTAGAACCCGTTACTGAAGACGCTGATGTCGAGGCACTAAGGCGACTGGTGAAAACCCACAGCGAATTAACTGGAAGTCTCAACGCCAAAAGAGTCCTAGATAATTGGGNCGATTCACTTCCCAAGTTTATTAAAGTTATGCCAATAGATTACAAGAGAATTTTGAACGAACGAAAATCCCGTGAACAAAATATGGCTTCAATAAATGGGTAAGATAACCGGTTTCAAGGAATTCGGCCGCAACACACCTAAAAGATTGCCGATTTCAGTTCGAGTTGGCAATTATGCCGAGTTTTACGAAGAATGGGGTGAGGAGGAAGCAAAGACTCAGGGCAGCAGGTGCATGAATTGCGCAGTACCGTTTTGCATGGGAGGATGCCCCCTAGGAAACATAATTCCAGACTTCAATGATTTGGTATACAAAGGGTTGTGGCAGGAAGCTTTAAAGGAGTTGCATTCCACAAACAACTTTCCAGATTTTACTGGGAGAATATGCCCGGCCCCCTGCGAGGCTTCATGTGTACTAAACATTAATGAAGACCCCGTGACAATCGAGTACATCGAAAAAGCGATATCCGACCGAGGTTGGTTGGAAGGATGGATTAAACCTCAACCTCCAATTGACAGGACAGGAAAAAGGGTCGCCGTGGTAGGCTCAGGTCCTGCTGGACTTGCGTCAGCACAACAATTGAATCGGGCAGGACATAAAGTAACCGTTTTTGAAAGAGACGATCGAATTGGTGGGCTTTTGAGACTAGGTATACCCGATTTCAAACTCGACAAGGTAACAATTCAACGACGTGTAGATCAAATGGAAGCAGAAGGCATAAATTTCGTNACAAATGCCAATGTAGGTAAAACAGTATCTGTACAGGAAATTATGGANTCTAACGATGCTATTTTGCTTACAGGTGGTTCGACCGTGCCTCGAAACCTCGAGGTAGAAGGCCGTGATTTAGAAGGGGTTTACTACGCGATGGAATACTTGACACAACAAAACCGTGTCAATTCTGGGCATAAAGTCAATCCCTCCGAAAGAATAACTGCGCAGGGCAAGAGGGTGATTATCCTTGGCGGCGGAGACACTGGGTCAGATTGCCTAGGAACGGCCCATAGGCAAGGAGCTGAAATAGTTCATCAACTCGAATTGCTGCCAGAGCCACCAAACGAGAGGAGCGATGGCGATATGTGGCCAAATTGGCCAATGACGCTGAGGACTTCTTCTTCTCATGAAGAAGGCGGGGTTAGAGATTACAACATCCTCACTAAAAAATTCTCTGGGGAAGAGGGAAAATTAGGAAAACTACATGGCGTGAGACTTGAATGGGGACCGCCGGACAATACTGGCAGGCCATCCATGGTTGAAGTTAAGGGAAGCGAGTTCGAGATCGATGTAGACCTTGTTCTCCTGGCAATGGGCTTCTTACATCCAGAGCAAACAGGTATGATCGCAGACCTTAAAGTTGATTTAGATGGCCGCGGCAATGTGAAAACTGATGACAACAAAATGACAAATATACCGGGGGTATTCGCCGCAGGAGATATGTCCCGCGGGCAATCCCTAGTAGTATGGGCGATTGCAGAAGGTAGAGAAGCGGCCAGGGGGGTAGATGAGTTCTTGATGGGTGTTACCAGCCTTCCAAGATCTGCCAGTACTTACTAAATTAGTCAGATACTTATTTTCGAATGGCGCGAAAGTAATTCGTGGTAAAAGATTCTATTACGGGAGAATCGGCTCACGCTGACAATATTTTAGTCAATTTATGTAGGCCCAAATATATTTTAGGAGGGATGTCATGGACAAGTTAAGAGTTGCGCTAATATCTGGCGGCGAGCCGGACGCCGATCTGGTCCAACAACAGTTGCAGGGAATCGAACACGAATTCGACACCTTTGTCTGTAAAAGTGACGGAGAGACGATAGAGGCGGTAAAAGGCGCGGATGTCATCATAAATCAAGGTGTACCCATGCCCCGAAATGTAATAGAAGAGATAGAAGACGCACAAGCCGTAGTGAGCTTCGGTCACGGATTTAATCACATAGATCATGAAGCAGCTACAAACCAATCATTGATGGTAGTCAATACGGCGGGTTTTTGTACGGAGGAGGTATCTAACCACGCGATTATGCTCATGCTAGCTTGCGCCAAAAAATTAACTATCCTGAATGATCTCACTAAAGCAGGAAAATGGGGTCCGGATACCAGAACTGCGATCATGCCAATGGCCCCGATTACAGACCAGGTCCTAGGATTGGTATCGCTTGGTAACATAGGCAGAGCTGTTGCACGAAAAGCGCAAGCACTCGGAATGACAGTTATAGCATATGACCCCTATGTTCAACCTTGGATAGCAAGAGAATATCGAGTACAACTTGTAGGTAACCTGAAAGAACTAGCTTCAAATTCTGACTTTGTTTCAATGCACACTCCGCTAAATAACCAAACGACAAAGTTAGTCGGAACAAGCTTCTTCAAATCAATGAAATCATCCGCTTATTTCATAAACACATGCCGTGGAGGAACTGTTGACGAAGAGGCACTTATAGAGGCGTTGAATAATAAAGAATTAGCCGGTGCTGGATTAGACGTATTTGAAATAGAGCCAACTGCTCCAGACAATCCTCTATTTGCGATGGACAACGTAATGGTCACCCCACACTCGGCTGGAAGTTCTGATAGATCCAGAGTTGCATCTCAAATTCAGGTGGGGCAGGAAGCAGCTCGACTTCTAAAAGGTACTTGGCCTATGTCACTTGTTAATCCAGAAGTGAGATCAAAAATCGAAGCGAGACCAGTTGCTACTAGGACCTGAATTTTTCTTATGAGCAATTGGGGAAATCCCCTAATTGCTCATAAGAAATCTATTCGACTGTCAGAACCAGCTTCCCGAAGAAATTTAGTGCTTCCATATCTTCATGAGCTTTCCTAGCATCCTCCAAAGGATAAGTGGCGTGAACGATACCTTGTAGTGACCCTATCCCAGCATAGTGAATAATCTGTCGCAAGTCTTCTGGTCTGCCCATAAACACACCGAACATTGTCAGATACCGGGTAAACATAGCTCCCATTTGCAATTCCGCACGATATCCCGACGTCACTCCACATATTCCGTAACGTGCTCCCAATGCGAGACTTCTATTGACAGCATTCCAAAGATCGGTCCCTACATGATCAATAACAACATCAACTCCCTTCCCATTAGTCAGGTCCTTTATACGGTCTCCTAGATTCTCATCCCGATAATTCACGACATAATTGGCACCAATATCCAGGGCTTTTTTCATTTTTTCTTCCGTGCTGGTGGAAGCTATCACCGTGGCACCTGAGATATTCCGAGCTACTTGAATGGCGGCTGTCCCGACGCCACTCGATGCAGAAGGAACAAGGACAGTCTCCCAAGATTTCAACTGGGCCGTTCTAACGAGTATGTTCCACGAGGGCATGAAAACAGTTGGGAGAGAAGCGGCCTGAACGAAATCCAGAGTATCAGGTATCTGGTGAACAGAAGTCGACGGAACTATCAAATATTCTGCATATCCTCCAAAGGCTTTAGAGCCCACCATTGTGGCTCTAGAGCAAAATTCAGTCGTACCCGCAAGACAATGGGAACATTGCATGCAAGTGCCACGAGGATTAACTAGGACTCTCATACCGATTTCGAGGCCAATAACGGAATCCCCCATTCCAACGATTTCGCCGGACACGTCAGCTCCGAGAACGTGCGGTCCGTCGAAATTTATAGTAGTGCCTCTTATTCCCGCCCTCATATACAAGTCGAGTCTATTAAGAGCACATGCTCTCACTCTAATGCGAACGTCACTAGGTCCTACTTGCGGCTCTTGAACCTCACCGTATGTAAGAACTTCTGGTCCTCCGTGCCGCTCCATATAAACTGCTTTCATTTCTGAACTCCTAGACTAAATAATCATCAGAATGTTAACTGGCTGAATGCTCTTGTAAAACAACCTTAAACTACTTATGTGAAAATACATATTCTATATATGATGGGAGTATNGTCTCGAATTCTTAACAATATGATTATCGACAGTCACACCCATTTAATTCCTCCNGATGTAATAGANAATTGGTCCCATTACGTAAGCAGGGATGCNACTTTCGCCGAACTATTCCACCGAAGTAGCAAAACAAGTACCGCTGAACAACTTATAGAGGCAATGAACAAACATGGAATAGCTATATCAGTTGTGCTAGGCATGGGATGGACAGACAATTCGTTAAATGAATATGTAAACGACTATCTCCTTGAGTCNTCTCGCAAATACCCTGACAAGATTGTACCCGTCACGGGCATAGTTCCTTCTTCCGGGAATCAAGGAATTTACGAAGCTGAGAGATGCCTTTCGGCAGGATCAAGAGGATTCGGGGAAATTCATGCTTATTCCCAGAGTAATAATCTAATAGATTTTGACTTGATGAGCCCATATATGGTGATGCTTAAAGAATACGATTATCCTCTGATTGTGCATGGGTCGGAGCCGGTTGGTCACCAATATCCTGGAAAAGGCAATACAGGTCCAAATGTTCTCGAAAGTTTTGTGACAAAATTCCCCGACGTCAAAATAGTACTCGCCCACTGGGGAGCAGGTCTCCCCTTTTACGAATTAATGCCGGAGATTTCTTCGACTTTCACCAATGTGCTTTACGATTCGGCTGCAACAACACTTCTTTATAGAGAAAAAGTGTTTGAGGTTGTAGAAAAGATTGCCGGTCCGAAACGAATTTTGTTTGGTAGTGATTATCCCTTGGTCCAACCAAAAGAGATAATCGAACAAATTATCAGATCAGATTTCAAACCTGATGTGAAACGGTTGATTCTGTCTGACAACGCTATCGAACTTTTCAGTATCGATTTTGATAAACACTTGAAACTATGACTTCTGAGTCAAAATTTAGAGTTTTTATCGCCTTCAAAGTCGATCAAAAAGTAACACAACTGGCTGACGACGTTATACGGCACTTAAAGGCCGCTTATCAAGAAGGGTTTAGGGCCGTAAAACCCTCAGGGTTTCATATTACTCTAGTATATTTGGGGGACATAGAACGCGGATTAATGCTTTCCATTAACAAAGAAATAACCGNCGNTTGCGACTTAACCNCNCCTATTAGGTTTGCCGTAAAAGGATTAGGGGTTTTCCCTAATTGGAGNNGGCCGAATNTTCTCTGGCTCAGAATAATTGATCCTAAAAGNGAACTGGGAACTCTTAGAAAAGATATCGTTAAAGCAATAAGCGGTTTTGATTTTCCAAAAGTGGATTCAGTCTTCCGCCCACACATCACATTAGGAAGATTTAAACAAAAATTGAAATCTGCTGATATCCATGAATTGAAAAGAATCGCAGCATTATTAAAACAAGATGAANCTTTACGTTGTACGACGATGAATCTATTTGTCCTGGAAAGCACTCCAACAAGTAGAGGCGTTCTTTATAAACCAATATCTGAACTTAGTCTAGGCGGGTAAACTAGAGTCATTTTCTCCAATCCTGTAACTTGTTATTTTTGTCACAATCATGCTACGCTTCCTTGACAATTTAATAACATTTGGTGGGGATAGAGGAGTAGAGATATGTCAGAAGATACTTGGCCTGAATGTAAGGAATGCACCACGGGAAGCCTTTTGCCACTTTCAGATTTCGGCAGCCAAGGTGCTGCTATTCATTACAAGGCTTGGGTATGCAGCAATCCTAGCTGTGGATTCAATATCAAGATACGAAATGGAGATGTTTATTTAAATGAACCGATAGCCAGTGGAGCATCACATTCTCCACGAGTGCGTTGATCTGGTTAGCCATAAAACAGAAACGGCCCTCTTTTTGAGGGCCGTTTCTGTTTTATGGCTAACACAACTGGCTACATTCAAGTAGAATTTTATTTGCCTTGAAGAAATGTAGCGACTTAGAATATTCATTACAGACCATTGGTATCATGAAGGAAAGAAAATTCAAGCTCCTTGCCATCACACTAGGCATCGTTGGAGCTTTGTTATTAATTGTTTCCGTAAGTCTATATGCGTTAGGTCTGCATTCTTCTTCCCAGCTCGACAAACTTAACGTTACATCTTCTATTCCCGTATCGACTCCTGTTATACCAATTGTTGTGTCTAATACTTTGATAGAACGGGATTTAATTTCTGATCAAAAAATTAAGCCGACGCCAATTTCACCCAAAAAATATATTGAGGATATACCTGCTAAGGCTACGCCGCTTGCTCAAAGTATTGATTACAAAACACAGGTTCAAGATTTGGAAAATATTGAAATGAAGGAGGAAAATGGTCAGCCCCCAAATGTTGGAAATATCGACAAACTATTGAATGGATACTCATCCGGCAANTTTGTTTCAGGAATGCATCCTCGGGATTGGGCTGACCCTCGTTGGTCGAAATCCGATAAGCAAGTGAAAAAGCCTTTAGATTTTCCGTCAAACGGGAAAATCGGCGAGATGTTACCTGAAGACTTCTCAGGCAAGGCGATAAACATTCGTATACCTGTCATTAAAGTTGATTCAACCGTCGAACAGTTGGAGATAATTGAAAAAAACGGTAGGAAGGAGTACGAAACCCCAAAAAATGTAGTGGGACGGGTTCCGACAGATCCTAATATGTTCGATAGTGTCACCGGCTGGTATTTCGGTCACTTGGAGAGTCCCATAAAGAGCGAGGGAAATGTGTTTCACAATTTACCGGAAATAGCTGATTATCTCAGGGACGGAGATCCCGTTTATGTCTTTCTTTATACCGGTGATCAAGAATTCGTATATCAAGCCGTAAAATCGGAGGTGTTGCACGAATCTGAGTTGAAATTATATGATGCTGGAACCCATTCCATTGTTCTAGTCACGTGTTCAAATCGACCGTATTACGATCACCGTCAACTTGTCACCGCAAAGTTAGTAGACGTCAGGCAGTAATCTCTTCCGCCTCTGAGGTCAATATATCTCTCATAACAGTAATAAACTGTCCTGCTGGAGTTGACAGATTCTTTCCAGGCAGCGTTATAATCCCTGCCTGATCTACTGGGAGAAAATTAGCTAGGCTGATCATTCCTAGCTCATTCAGATCATCCTCCTCAATGGCTAACTTGGGACCTACCGATACACCCATACCTAACGCGACGAAACGTTTTATCATATCCATACTTTCTAACTCCATTATTATCTCGTAATTCAATCCTTTCTTCTGAAGTTGTTCTTCAAGTATTTCGCGAGTGTATGTCCCGCGCGCCATCATGATCAGTGGATAATTAGCTACTGGGTCGATTGAATTCATAGGAGAATCCAAAAGTTCATGACCTTTTGGAGCTATTAATACTCTTTCATAAAGGAATAATGGTTCAAAATCGAGATCATCACCCCTTTCGGGATGTTGAATTATCCCAGCATCGATCTCACCTCTCCTAACCAAAGCGATCACGTTGGTCCTAGTAGCAGATTTTATTCGCAGATAAACATTTGGAAACAAACTATTAAAAACCCTAACTACTTTCAAAAGAGTATGAGGAATTATGTCCGGAGTAGCCGCTATTGTTACTGGGCCCCTCTCTTCCGCTTCAGATGAGCGACTTGCGAGGGAGTCAATTCCTTCCAACAACGGCTCCACGAGTTCATAAATTGTTTCCCCT
>PAOO01000019.1 GCA_002708065.1 Chloroflexota bacterium | reverse complement strand
TGCTATTTCCGCTCCAATTCCCCTGCTAGCACCAGTTACTACCACATTTTTTCCGTCGAGTTTTCCCATGTTTATTCTCCTGATTGAACCTGCAATATAAATCTGAAACATGCCATATAAAACGAAAATTTATGGAGATATGTCTTAAGAATACTTATGCTATTCTCTCTAAGTACAAGCATTTTAGTAAGGTATTACGATAGGGACAACGTATGAGAATCACCAGCAGATGTAATTGCGGCTTGCTGTTGGCTTGTTTAGTATCCGTTGACCCACAGATGAACCGAAAACTACAATTGCTAAAAGCATACTAACCATACGGGAATTAGAATGCGAACAACCCCGACGATCAGGCAAAATCGTGTGAAAGTTCCAANAAGAGGAATANCCTCCTANATTACGATGTCTCATAANGGTCTCACCCTTTGTTAATACAACCAATCATACTGGCGGGAGGGTCGGGGACNCGTTTATGGCCTCTTTCNCGNGANCAGTATCCNAAGCCNTTCCTAAGCATTTCGANAGTNAATTCGATGNTTCAGGAAACTNTCTTGAGGTTGGANGAAATAGAGTCATTTGACCCNATTGTGGTATGCAACGAGGNACATCGATTTCTAGTTACNGATCACTTTGAACAGATTTCNAGAACCCCACAGNCNATTATTCTCGAACCAACGGGCCGAAACACTGCTCCTGCTCTAACGTTAGCTGCAATTTATTCAACAGCAAGGGATAGTCAAAGCATAATTCTTTCCCTTCCCGCAGATCATATCATTCAGGACAATGCAGCTTTTAGAAAAGCAATAAATTTGGGACTACCATTAGCACAAGATGGTGGGATTGTGACTTTTGGAATAGAACCCACAGAACCAAATATAGGTTTCGGATACATAAGAAAAAGTTCGGCCCACAAAGACTATTTCTCACTATTAGACTTCGTTGAAAAACCGAGCTTCGAAAAAGCGACGGCAATGATGAACTCCGGAGAATATTTGTGGAATAGTGGTATTTTCATGCTCCGTTCCTCGTTATGGATCGAACAAATTAGATTGCATTCGCCGAAGATTCTCGAGGCCTGTGAGGTCGCTATGGCCAGGGGTGATGAGGATGGGGCATTCTTCCGGCCGAGCATAAAGCAGTTTGAATCATCNCCCAACGATGCAATTGACTATGCCGTTATGGAAAAAATGGCAGTGAATGGAACTGATGGTCCGGATTGCTGGGTAATTCCATTGGATGCAGGTTGGTCGGATATAGGAGCGTGGTCCACCTTGTGGCTTGAAGGAGAGCATGACGCCTCTGGAAACGTGACGTCTGGAAGCGTACACATCGAGTCCGTTAATGACTCTTTAATCTTGAGCAATCATCGCACGGTTGCCGCGGTCGGAATAGAGAAAGCAATTATTGTCGAAACAAAAGATGCCGTTCTAGTCACTACCATGGAGAGCGAACAAGCTGTAAAAGACTTAGTAGCAAATCTTGGTGAGGAACTAGAAGTGCTCAAAAAGCATCACCAGGTTGTCAGTCGGCCTTGGGGAACTTATGAAATCACTGATTCTGGATCTGGGTTTCAGGTAAAACATTTGTACNTCAAGGCTGGCGAGTCACTCTCTCTNCAAAAGCATTCNTATAGGGCTGAGCACTGGGTTGTCGTGAGTGGNAAAGCTACAGTGACTCGTGANNAACAAGTGTTTACNCTTGANNTAAACGAGTCGACTTTTATCCCNGCCGGTTCCAAACACAGACTTCAGAACAAGACGACAGAACCTCTGGAGATCATAGAGATACAATCTGGATCGTACCTAGGGGAGGATGATATAGTCAGGTTTNAAGACAAATATAACAGGGTGAAACGTCAAGATGGCACATGAANTAAATAGGGATAGGGGTATCTCAACTATACCTCCCAGGATTCTTATGGGGCCTGGACCAAGCATGGCCCACCCGAGAGTCCTACAAGCAATGATGCAGAATATGATCGGTTACCTTGACCCTGATTTTATTACAGTTATGGACGACGTAGTTTCAATGTTAAAGAAAGTATTTGGAACTACCCAAAATACTCTTGCAATATCAGGAACTGGCTCAGCCGGAATGGAGTCAGGGCTTTCCAGTTTATTGGAACCTGGAGACCGGGTGATAATGTGCGTTTATGGTTTCTTNTGTGAACGTATGGTTGATANGGCTGANAGGATAGGAGCTGAAGTGATCCCTATTCGGGCAGATTGGGGCAAACCTTTCCCTGAAGAGCTGCTGGAAAAAGCACTCAGAACCCACACGGATGTGAAAATGGTCACCGCTATTCACGGGGAAACCTCGACCGGAGTTTCTCAGCCACTGGAAGCGCTGTCGGCGCTGGCTAAGCAAAGTGAAGCTTTATTCATGGTAGACACAGTCACTACTTTAGGGGGCAACGAGGTCACTGTAGACNGNTGGGAAATCGATTACGCATATTCTGCATCCCAAAAATGCCTCGGCGCACCCCCAGGCATGGCTCCAGTAGCCTTCAGTGATAAATCATTGAATCGCATAAGGAATAGGGATACAAAACCATCTTCTTGGTATCTTGATCTTAATTTGCTTTCAAAATACTGGGGAGAGGAGAGGGTTTACCATCACACCGCACCNGTATCAATGCTTCTGGGCCTACGTGAGGCACTAAGTATCGTGCTCGACGAAGGGCTAAAAGAAAGGTATGAAAGGCATAAGAAGAACGCTAGGGCTCTCGTGCAAGGTCTTCAGGCCTTAGGGCTAAAAACAGTTGCTCCTGAAGAGTCCAGACTAGATCAGATCACTCCAGTGTGGATCCCAGAAGGCGTAGATGACGACTTGGTAAGAGGTTTATTACTGGAAGAAGATTCGATTGAAATAGGCAAGGGCCTTGGAGATTTCGCTGGCAAAGTATGGCGGATAGGATTAATGGGGGAATCGAGTAAAAAAGAATACGTTCTGATGCTATTGTCCGCCATGGAAAGAATATTGCCCAGAGCGGGTTATGAGGTTGCCATGGGCGAAGCTGTTTCAGCAGCCAGCAGAGTTTATTCAGAGGACTAACGAGCCNGATCTGTTATTCCCAAAGTNACTAAGATTCCAGCTATCCAGACGAGGATCGGAACAAGAGGTTTTTTCGTTGAGCAAATAACCCTAACTGCCAAAGGTTCTTCAAGAAACACTACTTTTAATGTCAATTAGCTTTGCTCCACAGCTTCATCTGCTTCTATGTAAGAAGGACCTAAGCGTGAGGCATCAATGCTAGGCAAAATTGTTATTCTGTGCGTAAAGTACCTCTCATTTTCCCAATAGCATTGATAGCCAGAGTAGCCACTCTTCTGTTCTCTGGAATTTATGCACTAGCAGATAATACTGTGAATCGATCCGATGATATGTCTTCTAAATATGAATGGCACGAGAGTACAGCTATCTGGGTTTGTTCTTTTCACTAATCCATTGTGAATGAAAGAATGATGAACTAGTAGAACATGTTTCTTATATCAACAATTCCGTAAAGGGGGGACCCGATAGGTTATGGGCAAACTAGACAAACAAGTAGCAATAGTAACAGGATCCGCGACTGGCATTGGGTACGGAATAGCAAAACGCCTTGCGAGCGACGGGGCTAACATCGTAATGGTGGACTTGGACTCAGAAATGACTGAGCAATCCGCCAGTGAATTAGCCTCACGTGGTTCCTCAGTTGAGATAAGTCTCGGAGATGTTTCGGAGCCTCTAACTGCACAAGAGGCTGCGGCAAAAGCTCTTGACCGATGGGGACGGATTGACATTTTGGTAAACAATGCAGGAATTGGTGGCACAAACGGAAATATATGGGAGTTGGATGTCGAAGAGCTTGATAGGGTTTACAGAACCAACTTTAGGGGTGTTTTCTCTTTTTGCCATGAAGTTATTCCGCACATGATTGAAAGAGATTACGGCCGAATAGTAAACATTGCATCAATCGCAGGAAAAGAGGGAAATCCTAAGATGGTCCCATACTCTGCTACGAAGGCCGCTGTGATCGGATTAACCAAATCAGTGGGTAAAGAGCTAGCGGGAACAGGTGTGCTTGTCAATTGTGTGACGCCGGCTGTAGTACAAACCCGAATTCTTGAAGAATTCACTCCTGAACAGGTTCAATATATGGTGGATCGAATACCTGTAGGGAGAACAGGGGAAATTAGTGAGGTCGCAGCTTTAGTCGCATGGCTTTCGTCCGCTGAATGTTCATTTAGCACGGGTGCAGTTTTCGACATTAGTGGAGGACGCGCGACGTATTAGATTCATCCCGAATCAGATGGATAAATATGAAAGGGATGAGACTTTTGTGTCCAACCTTAATAATTGGCCACTATAGCCTTGGAGGTACTCAACCCCACGCGACATTATTTTGATTAGGGGCAAAGACGAATTACGCTCTCTAAATCACCGTGATTGAATCACCAACCGAAATGGCTCCTCCAGATTCTGCATAGGCTAGCATTCCCCGCTGACCTTTCAATTCCACTTGTAAACCCTGCCTAATTTCGTCCATGCGACTACAAGGCTCACATTCCCCGGTTATCTGAAGAACAACATCTGAACCAACAGAAACTCTGTCCCCATCCGCTAGGGACGAGAGCTCTAACCCCTCCAACGTGATGTTTTCCCTAATCACACCGTCATCAAGCTGAAAACGAGATAGAGTTTCCCGATCCATCAGCAATATTTGCCTCTTGGATTTAACGCCATCTTCGTTCAGATTATGTCTGTCTCCCTCTATGCCTTTACCAGCAAGGACTACTGCTTGATCAACTTCCTCCATAGGATCTCGACTTCCTACACAAAGCCTCAGGGAAACAACCTTTCCTTGCTTAATATTCACCATAAATGTACCTCCATTTTATGTACATCCGCTTGCATAACTTCTTCAAGAAACTGTGTCTTGGACGGCTTTATCTTTACAGCTAAATGTCATTATATAACTATCGTGAATACACAAAGTATCTACCTTCAATATCCAGATTAATCGACAGAACATAAAGCAATGTATAATCGCCAATCTGGTGGTGAGGTCGAGGTGTATATCAGTAATCTAAGGAGAGTAATGACTATGCCTAAAGGAGAGCAAGTTGGCAGCGGGAAATTCTTATATGAATTTGTCGATGATTGGGAGAACCTCCCCGAAGGGTATTCTTGGCCGGAGACTGCAGGAGTTATAACAGACTCCGAAGATAACGTTTATGTGTTTAACAGAGGCGATCACCCGATGATGGTTTTCGACAGCAACGGTAACTTTCTAGACTCGTGGGGTGAAGGAATTTTTTCCCGCCCTCACGGGGTGAGCCTCGGTCCAGACAACACAATTTATTGCTCTGATGATGGCGATCACACTGTTCGCCAATGCACGCTTGAGGGCAAGGTATTAATGACAATAGGAGCGCCCGGAAATCCAAGCCAACCTTTCAGTGGATTGCCATTCAATAGATGTACCCACACGGCAACTGATCCGGAAAGCGGAGATATTTTCATAACCGACGGTTATGGCAACTCCCGAGTCCATAAGTATTCACCTGATGGCAAGTTAATCGAGTCTTGGGGTGGGCCAGGTGTCGGAGAGGGTGAGTTTAATATAGTCCACAATATAGCCACCGACAAAGACGGATATCTATACGTCTGCGATCGGGAAAATCATCGGGTGCAGGTGTTCGACAGGCATGGTAAGTTCGAATCTATTTGGGCGACTGTACATAGGCCATGTGCTATCTATATTGATGATGATGAACGAGTCTACGTTGCCGAACTTGGATACGGTACCCCGATAAGTCAGGCTGTGCCAAATATAGGTCCCAGAATCAGCGTACTGGATAAAANTGGCAAGGTTTTGGAGAGAATCGGACACCTAGGTTACGGACTCGGACCGGGACAGTTCGTTGCACCCCACGGCTTGTGTTTAGATTCTAAGTTGAACATGTACGTTGCAGANGTTGCCCGTACCAATATGAGCCACTACACAACGCCACCTGATGTAGTGAGGAGCTTCCAAAAACTCAGGAAACTCCCATAAATGTGACGGATGTATATCCCTGATGCTAACCTAGCACCAGCAGACTGGATCTAACAAAACATTAGTAAGTGCTTTGTACTAATAGGGAGGTAGAACTATGGCGACATCACAAGCGAAACTGACATTAGTTGAAAAAATGAACGAATCGGGATCAAATTTCCTTAAGAGCCTCTCTTCGGAACAGAAGCAAAAAGCATGTTTCCAGTATCTCGACGGGGAAAGGTTATTTTGGTACTACCCTCCAATGAACCGGCATGGATTAGCTCTTCGTGATATGGATGAAAAGCAACGTGAATTAGCGTTTGATCTTATGTCCACCGGGCTTACTGATAGGTCCTACAGTCAGGCACGAAAGATCATTGATCTAGAAAATGTGCTGGGCCCCTTAGAAAAGGAGAGGGGAGTCAGATCCTTTAAGAGAGATGACGAACTCTATTATTTCACAGTTTTTGGGGAACCTGGCGGAGAAAGTCCATGGTCATGGAGGACCGAAGGACATCATGTCTCATTGCATTTCAGCGTTTGGAATGGCGAAGTAATTTCCATGACGCCATTTTTCTTTGGAGCAAATCCTGCTGAGGTCCCAAGCGGCCCCAAGTCTGGCCTACGAATTCTTGGTGACAGGGAAGACATCGCATTTGATCTCCTTAATAGCCTCGACAACGGCCAGCGGAAAAAGGCCCTGATCTATGGGNAAGCACCCTATGACATCATCACCTACAATAGCNCGAAAGTGAGCCTCCCTAGAGAGGAGGGTCTTCCTATCTCTAAGATGGATAGCACCCAGAGAGATATCGTATCCTCACTTATATCCGAATATGTAAACCAAGTACCAGAAGAGCTCGCAAGACGTAAGATGTCGCAACTCGAGGAGTTCGGTATCGAGAACGTATTCTTTGCATGGGGCGGTGGAACCGAGCTAGGTAAGGAACACTACTACCGACTACACGGTGGAAACTTTGTGGTTGAGTTCGATAACAGACAAAATGGTGCCAACCACATCCACTCTGTGTGGAGAGATGTCGACAATGACTTTGCCGAAGATGTGATGAGGCAACATCTGCTTGCTTATCACGTCCTGTAGGCCGGCGGTACAGGTTCTAGGTTACTAAAGGGACGCCTATATGGTCGCCCCTTTAGTCGCGAATGACATTCATTGAACAAAACGGTTATAGAAGAGCATTAGACCTCTCTAAACTCGCCTTCCACAGTGTTGTCAGGGTCTTGACCATCGCCACTCTCAGAATCGGTCGGTGCTTCCCCATCTTCGCCACCCGGTACATTCCCGGTCTTGCTATAAACTTCCTGGCCAACCTTCTGAACAGATTCCTGCAATTCTTGCAGGGCGTTCTCTATGGAAGTAACTTCACCTTCTTCCAAAGTCGTTCTCAAAATCTGAATTTTCTCTTCTACCTCTGATTTTAGTTCCTCGGAAACATGCTCTTCGTTTTCTTTGAGCATTTTCTCGGCGGCATACATCGCGGTCTCCGCACTATTTCGAACTTCGACTTCTTGTCGTTTCTTGCTATCTTCCTCTGCATTCTGCTCCGCCTCATCAACCATTCTGTCAATCTCATCTTGGGAGAGGCCTGAACTCGCCGTAATCGTTATTCTCTGCTCTTTGCCCGTACCCTTATCTTGAGCGGAAACGTTTAGTATACCGTTGGCATCTAAATCAAAAGTCACTTCGATCTGAGGAACACCACGAGCAGCTGGAAGGATGCCATCCAGGTTAAATCTACCGATTGTTTTATTCTCAGATGACATCGATCTCTCACCTTGAAGTACATGTACTTCAACAGAAGGTTGGTTATCGGATGCAGTAGTGAAAGTCTCACTCTTTGAAGTCGGTATGGTTGTATTCCTAGAAATCAACGCAGTCGTGACTGATCCTAAAGTTTCTATGCCAAGCGTAAGAGGAGTTACATCCAATAGGAGTATGTCTTGTACATCTCCCTGGAGAACTCCCGCTTGAATGGCTGCACCGACGGCAACGACTTCGTCCGGGTTGACTCCCTGATGCGACTCTTTGCCGAAATATTCCTCGACGGCCTGTTGCACTGCTGGCATACGCGTCATACCACCTACAAGGATTATTTCCGCAATCTCCCCTTTTGAAACTCCCGCGTCCTCCATGGCTTTCTTGCAAGGTACTATAGTTTTCTTTACCAAATCGTCCACAAGTTGTTCCATGGTGGAACGTTGAAGCGTTTCTACGAGGTGCTTCGGCCCTGAAGCGTCTGCAGTGATGAATGGCAAATTTATTTCGGTCTGCATCAAAGTAGAAAGCTCTATCTTNGCCCTCTCCGCTGACTCTCGAAGCCTTTGAAGTGCCATCCTGTCGCTTTTAAGATCTATCCCTTGNTCCTGCTTGAATTTATCACAGATCCAGTCGATTATTGCCTGATCGAAATCATCTCCACCTAAATGAGTATCACCATTTGTGGCCTTCACCTCAAAAACACCNTCCCCCATCTGAAGAATTGTAATATCAAAAGTACCTCCCCCAAGATCGAACACCGCTATTGTCTGGTCTTTGTCATCCTCCAAACCATAGGCCAGGGCTGCAGCGGTTGGCTCATTAATAATTCGNAGTACTTCAAGACCAGCGATTTTCCCCGCATCTCTTGTGGCATTCCGTTGGCTATCATTGAAATAAGCTGGAACGGTTATTACTGCCTGCGTGATCTCCTCCCCCAGCTTCGANTCCGCGTCTTGTTTTAACTTCTGTAAAATCATCGCTGATACTTCCGGAGGTGCGTATGTTTTGCCTCCCATCTCCATGTGGGCATCACCATTGTTATGCTCAACAACTCTGTAGGGAACTAGCGATGTGTTCCTTTCGACGGATTCATCATCAAACTTCATACCCATAAAACGCTTTGCGGAAAAAACCGTGTTATCAGGATTGGTTACTGCCTGTCTTTTAGCGGTCGTNCCAACGTATCTCTCGTCAGACCGAGGATTAATACCGACAACTGACGGGGTGGTCCTTGTCCCTTCAGCGTTTTCTATCACCCTGGGCTCTCCTCCTTCAATGACTGCCATACACGAGTTGGTCGTGCCCAGGTCTATACCGAGAATCTTCGGCATTAGTTTTCCTCCTCTTTTGTTGAATGTTGAGTTTGTTCTAATGGTTTTTCTGGCGACCCTTCAGAGGAGCAGGTGTCATCATTTACAATTTCTTCTGCTGCTTCACCAAGTACCTCGGGTTTTTGGGCGACAACCACACGAGCAGGCCTCAGTATTCGGTCGCCGATCTTATAGCCTTCTTGAATCACGTTAACGACTGTCCCCTCCTCAGCGTCATCCGTTTGTTCATACATTAAAGCTTCATGCTGATAAGGATCGAACTCGGCTCCAAAGGAATCTATTTTTCTTATTCCTTCTGCCTCAAACGTCTTTTCTAGATTCCGTAGAACGAGGGAGATTCCTTCTGTCCAACTATCGTCTGCGCCATCAGGGAGACTTTGTACGGCCCTTGATAAGTCATCAATGACGTTTAAGAATCTTGTCAAAACACCAAACCGGGCCGTTCTGCGAGCCTCCTCAAGTTCTTGGGCNGCACGGTTCCTGTAATTGACAAGATCTGCCTGTGCTCTTTGCGCCATGGATCTAAATTGTTCTTTCTCACGCAGGGCCTCTTCAAGGTTTTCCTGTGAAAGTTCAACCTGGCTCGATCGTTCTATACCTCTAGCAGACTCAGAAGNCTCTTCAAATTTAATATCAAGACCATCCGAATCTTCCTCGCTAGGTTTTTCCTCTTTATCTTTAGCCAATTATCATGCTCCATTGATCTGTTTAATCACTTAAAAAGTGTTAATAAGTCAGGACGATCTCACTCTGAGAACTGAGAACATTTCGTCCAAACAGGTTTCAATATGTTCTTTCAAATCATTTTTCTCACTTCGGTTGAGCTCAGATTTCATCTTGAGCATTTGGTTAAACATCCCCAAAGCTAGTTCGACACCCGCTATATTCAAGCCCAGATCCCCTACAAGATGCTTTATCAGCCTCAATCGTATGATGTCCTCCTCAGAGTATAGTCTCAACATCCCTACCGTCCTAGAAGGACGAACAAGCCCAGCTCTCTCGTACTTTCTGAGTGTCTGCGGGTGCATTTCTAACAGCCTAGCAGCAACACTAATTACATAAAGGCCATCATCAGGAATACCAGAAAGACGTCGTCTGTCACGAGCAGTGGAGGGCCTATCCACACTCATACCTAACCTGATAATCCTTCTCGTCGTTATATTATTTACACTGCCAAAGCCACGAACATTCCTATTTGTCATGAAAGTCCTACACAAGATTCATTTGGTAAATGACAAGAAGAGACCAGCCAAACCGGTAACATGGATAATAAACATTGACTCGATTCATGTCAACTTACATAATATATAATTGTTATGAACTATGATTTTGGCATCCGCCCTCAAGTATAGACAGCCATCAAAAATATTGAGTCAATAATTCATAACAAGATAATTTTGCTTACTCAATCTCTGTTCATTACACACTGTTGACACTTTTAAACTCTGTTTCTAGACTTTTGTTCAATTCAAAACAACCCTTAGCTTGATATTTACCTATCCTTGAGTCGTTTACTAGAGAATGCGTAATCTACCCGATCTTGTCATCTTTGACTGTGATGGTGTTCTGGTTGATAGTGAACCGATATCAAATCGAGTGCTCGCCGACTTGTTAACTGAAATTGGACTTCCTACCACCTTGGAGCAGTCCTTAAAATTGTTTTTGGGGAAATCATGGAAGGATAATTTCTTAATAATCCAGAAGCGTCTAGGAAGAAGCCCGCCTCAAAAACTCTATGAAATTTACACCGAACGTATGTATCAAGCATTTGAAGCCGAACTGAAGCCGATATCCGGTATAGAATCATCCCTAGATCAAATATCTTTAAAGACTTGTGTAGCATCCAGCGGACCACATATGAAAATACGGAAAACATTAGAAATCACGGGATTGCTTCCCCGGTTCGAAAACCATATTTTCAGTGCAGATGATGTTGAAAAGGGGAAGCCTGCACCAGATCTGTTCCTCTATGCCTGTGAAAAAATGGAGTCAAAGTCATATTCATCCGTGGTTGTAGAAGACGCTTTACCTGGGGTAAGATCTGCCGTTTCTGCAGGAATGACGGTACTGGCGTACACACCTTATGGTGACGTAAATAATTTTAAGAAACATGGGGCGATCACCTTCGAAGATATGATTGAGTTACCCAACATTCTGAACGGGATCGCGGAAGGAAAGTTTGAACTCTGAGATTGATGACATCCTGAAGGGCTCCTTTGACCTACATGTCCATGCTTCGCCCGATACAACAGAAAGAAGAATGGATGCTTTAGAGACAGCACGATCTGCATATGAATCCGAAATGTCTGGATTCGTACTCAAAGCACGTGACTATCCCACATCGCCGCTTGCTTACGTGCTTAGTCGTATGTATCCCGGCCTTAAAGTACTGGGTGCAATAACTTTAGACAAATCCATTGGAGGTATCAATCCTGATGCTGTTAAAGCATCTGCAAAGCTAGGAGCCAAAGTGGTTTGGATGCCGACATTTACAGCTAAATATTGGGATAAAACACGTGATGGAGGCCAGGGTCTCCGTATTACTGATGATAGCGGAAAGCTTCTCGAGGAAACTATAGAAGTGATCGAAGTGGTNTGTAGGNACGAGATGGTTCTCGCATCCGGTCACGTTTCCCCTAAGGAAGCTATAACCCTCTTTAAGGAGGCGAAGGCACGGGGTGTGACAAGGATGATCGCAACTCATCCACATGCAAATGCAACAGAAGATGAGATCGTAGAAATGGCTTCGTTAGGTGCTTATTTGGAGTACACCTTTCTGTCGTGCATGCCATCTAGGGGGAATATGTCTCCATCGGAGATGGCAGAGAAAATCAGACTACACGGAATTGAGCGATGTATCATCACGACCGACTTCGGGCAATGGGTGAACCCTCCGCCTGCTGAGGGGATGAGAATGGCTATAGCGNTTATGCTCGAATCCGGTATGTCAACCGACGAAGTTTCAGTACTCGTTAAGAAAAATCCGCATCAACTTATCGCCTGAAGAAAATTAAGTCTGAATTGTTGTCTTNTATAAACTCAATCGGATTCCCGTCANGATCCTGCAAGCAGCAANCAAATCTATCTCNAGATACTTCTGCAGGNGAGTTCAGGCTCTTCGCACCCTTGCTCACCATATCAGCTAGAGTTCCGACNGCATCCTCTACACTGAACGCAAGATTGGAATCATCTAAGACTGCCCGATCCATTGTATGCCTGGGTTCTGCCTCAGGTTTAACATACTCAATAAGCTCCAACGAATGGCCGGATCCCGGATCCAGATATATTAGCTCTCAGCTTTAATCCGGGTAGCCAACAACTTGAGAAATCGGAGCACCCTCTCTACCTCACCTCTCATGGCCTTTCAAGAAAATTAGTCCAACAACGTCCCTGTAGAACGACGTTGATTCCTCGAGATCACTCACTACAAATCCAGTATGATTTATAGATTTAATCATTTGATTCTCTTATTCAGCCTTGACNTTGGATCTCATACTGCCGAATGCTAATGCCAGCCAGCCCAACCCCAGACAAATACCNCCAACAGGTGCGGTTACGCCGAACACCCAAATATGGGTGAAAGCTAGAGCATAAAGGCTTCCACAGAAGATAATCACGCCTGCTAAAAGCAACCACAGACTAGCAGAATGTATAATCCCTGACTTATATCTTTCAACGACGAGCGCCGCCNCCACCAGGGCAACAGAGTGAGNCATATGAAACCTGACAGCAGTTTGAAACGTATCNGCATATTTTTCATCAAGGAATGTTTCCAGCCAGTGCGTACCAGCAGCCCCTGCAACCACAGANAAAAAACCTAGAAAAGCCCCCGTACAGACCCATTTTCTAGAACTGCTCGCCATTATCACGGCATCTTAACACCTTGCCTTACCCTTGGGTCGTCTATTAGATCCTTGACACGCCGGAAAAGCGAAGCAGACAATCTCAACGAAAAATCTACAAATGTGTTTAAGGATCNGCCGATAGGAGACCAAAGATGAGTACGATGCCAGCAGCAATTGCCACAGGATTGGGAAAGTGGAGTTGCGACGAAATCAAGATCCCTTCCATTGAGAAGGGTAAGGTCTTGGTCAAAACAAATCTCTCATCCATATGTGGAAGCGATCTACACATCACATACATGGGGTGGAACGTCTCTGAGTTCCCCCTTCCTCATGGATACCCTGGACATGAAGGTATCGGAAATGTTGTAGACGGGGGNNACACGGATTACAAGGCAGGAGAACTCGTCTTAACAGTACCCAACATCTGGCAATCGAAATGCTTTGCCGGGTATCAACTGATTGATACCCAGTTCCTACTCAGAATGCCTGAAAATATTCCGGANTCTCACCTTCTCATGGCNCAGCAACTTGGTACAGTCGTGTTTGGATGTCGAAGGTTACCATCACTGGTTGGGAAAACGGTCGCAGTTATAGGGCAGGGGTCTGTAGGATTATTTCATGACTTCATGCTTCGGCGTATGGGTGCCCATAAGATAATCGCGATCGAGCCGGTAACGGAACGTCTTCAAGCCGGAAAGAATATTGGAATTGACCATGCTATCGATGTAACTGGAAAACGTGCTACAGAAGCCGTACTGGACCTTACCGGCGGCGAAGGGGCTGATCTTGTTATAGAAGCCGTAGGCAGTGTTGAAACACTAAATCAGTCTTTGAAGCTGGTGAAACTTTTTGGGCAAATCGCCGCCTTCGGTTTGCCTCCTTCTGCAGATCGGGTCCTTTTCGACTGGGATACATTTTTCAGGAAGTGCGTACAAATGCACTCCGTTTTCAGGGGACAAGACGAACCAGGGCTGCCAGCATTCAAGTTAGCCGTGGACTATATAGAAAGAGGCGAGATCGACATGGCTCCCTTTGTAACTCACCAGTTCCCTATCTGGGATATACAAAATGCCTTTGATCTAGCTGATGCACGAACGGATGGAGCTTTGAAGGTTTCTCTCTCCTTCTAGAGATAACTGCTCTGACGAGATATTTAAAACCGCCAACTTAGTCCTGATATCTTGGGTGCCACCCGGGACCAGCCCATGTAGTGATCTTATTAGGATTAAGTCGTATGAGAATCCTAGGCATGTGTTTGGTATCCTCGTAGTATTGATGGCCAAGCTCCTCCCCTAGATACCGCAACGCCCAGTGTTCCCAATCTCCAGTCCAAGAATCATCAATGATGTCAGCATCTGCCTGAACTAGTACTCTTGTATAAGGAGCATCAGGAGTGTCGATGCAAGCCGCGACTTTAGAATTGGATCGTATGTGTCCTACCCACTGTGCTCTGCTCCTCCCAGCGACGAGAAAGGCTCCATTCTCGTAAGCGTACCAAAGTGGATTAACATATGGATATCCACTCTCCGCCATCGTGCCGAGCTTCAACACTAGGGAGCCCGTAACAAGAAAATCCTCTAGTTGTTGTTTACCGAGTTTGGGCATTTTTCTGACCTCCCAACCTATTTACCTAAGATATAGCCACGATAACTTAATCGCAATAATTTTTTTGCGCAAATACCGATTCCTTATTCCCAATGAAGGGCGATAGTAATGAAGGGCAATAGTATAGTGCCGTATAATCCCAAAACTTGTCTGCATCATTCAATCCGTGACAAGCCAAGAAAATCAGCACAGGAGATTTGTTATGGCAGAACTTTACAATTTGACCATAGCCGAAGTGTCGAATGAAATACAAAATAAAAATGTATCTCCGGTGGAACTTTTNGAGTCATTTCTGAAAAGATCNGAATCCCTCGAAGATGATCTCAATGTATGGGTCACAATGGACCCGGAACTCGCTATGAAGGCTGCCAAAGTTTGTGAATCTGAAGTCGANCTGGGGCGATATANGGGCCCCCTCCATGGAATACCTATCGGGGTAAAGGATATTTATTACACGGACGATATGAAAACGACTTGCTGTTCACCAATATTCAAGGATTTCGAAAGTGGTTACGATTCAGAACCCGTAAAGTTGTTACGGGAGGCCGGNGCAATAATTATGGGTAAAACCGTAACTACACANTTCGCCTGTGGGGATCCCCCACCAACCAGAAATCCGTGGAATCTCAGAAGAACTCCTGGNGGNTCNAGCAGTGGCTCCGCCGTTGGGGTAGCAGCAGAATATTTNCCTGCATCTCTAGGCTCGCAAACTGCCGGTTCAGTCCTTCGGCCTGCTGCATATAACGGAGTAGTTGGTTTCAAACCCACTCACGGTCTAGTCAGTAGGTTTGGAGTCTATCCGGTAGCTCTATCTTTGGACACGATGGGATGGTTTACGAAAAATGTACGAGATTCAGCCACGATGCTCCAGTGCATGGCAGGTTACGACGATAGAGACGAGGGTTCGGTCTTTTCTGAGATACCCAGGTACTCAGACGCATTTCTAGAAAGTAAGGCCCCTAAGATCGGCCTGGTAGAGCAATATTATCTGGACAAGGCTGATGCCGAAACGGTTTCCAGTATACGGGCTTTGGCAGACCAGCTTTCCAATGCCGGAGCGCAGGTTAGCAAAATTTCTCTAGATGTCGACTTTGAACAAATTCTCGCTGCCCATAGAGTGATAATGACAGTCGAGGGTGCCTTTACCCACAGGGAAAACTTCGCTGAAAGACCAGAAGATTACTTGCCTCAAGTGAGAAACATAATAGAAACAGGAAACGGGACTTCGGGAGTCAACTACGTATCTGCAAGAAACGCTCAACGAAAATTGAAGTCAGCTGTTGAAAGGGCCCTTCGAGGGTACGACCTGTTATTGTCGCCTACAGCAGTTTCAGGCGCCCCAACTCCGGAAACGACAGGGCAACCTGTTTTCCAAGCCCCTTGGACTATGGCAGGCGTCCCTTCAATCAGCATACCGTATGCTCTAGATATAGACGGAATGCCCCTGGGTGCACAGTTGGCGGGTAAATTTTTAGGAGAGTCCAGTTTACTTGCGGCAGCGTCTTGGATTGAGAGTATTGTCGAATTCGGAGAAGTGCCCGATATTTCATAACAGCATGCGTCTACTTCAAGAGTGATTGTAAGGTGACCAAAATCGATGCCTGGTTGGAGAAAGCCGGCAACCGATGGTTCTTCTTTGGATGGCTCATCGTATTAACTTCTTTCGTATCAAGCATGATCAACTCTGGTACGGGCAGTTACGCTATTGGTTTTTTTATTGTTCCCATGGGGGAGGAACTAGGGATAAGTAGGACTCAGTTTTCTACTGTCCCATTGTTTAAGCTAGCAACAATACCTGTTCTCCCTCTACTNGGGTTATTGGTTGACCGCAAGCATGGGGCCAGGATCATACTGATTCTGGGAACCCTAGTCGGCGGCGGCGCTCTGGCCCTAACTTCACAGGTTAATAGTTTATGGCAATTCTACGCACTGTACGGCGTCATGTACGGCTTCGCAACCGCTGCAATGGGTAGCCAATTAGTAGGGCCAGCTCTCATTTCTAAGTGGTTTGTGCGATTCCGGGGACGAGCAATGGCAATTGGGACTATGGGAATATCAGCTGGTGGAGTTCTCATTGCGCCACTTGCCGGAATCACCGTATCTCTTCTGGGATGGCGATCCTCCTGGGTGACGCTGGGGGCTGTAGCTATCCTGGCTATAGTTCCCCTTGCAATCCTATTCATAAGAAGGAGCCCAGAGGACGTTGGTATGGTCCCCGATGGGAAATCTCAGAATAGTATCGATACCGAAACAATTAACCAAAAAGAGATCCCGCCATGGACTCTTCAACAAGCCTTAACCAGTAGATCGTTTTGGATACTTGCAACAGTACAGACACTGGGGTTATGCGGCTTAGGCCCTGTACTGTTTCATGAAATCGCCTACATACAAGACAAGGGGTTCAGCGTCGAAGTAGCAACTATAGTGGCTGCTTCCCTTGCTGCATCGGCCATGGTGAGTAAACTACCTTTCGGATATCTTGCAGATAAAATGGATATACGGAAGNTACTTGCGCTATGCCTCATTCCTGCAGGTTTATCGACATTTCTGATCATCCCCGCGTTATCNGTGNCTACCTTAATCGGGTGGGGCATTCTTCACGGTTTTTTCATGGGTGGATTCCCGACTCTAACGGCAGTGGCATTTCCAGAATACTTTGGCAGAAGCCATATGGGAAGTATCCGAGGAGCTCTTTCGCCTGCGACGATGGTAGTATCCGCTTCAAGCCCCCTGATTGGCGGCTTGTTGTGGACGCAGGATCACAGCTATGCGGTGGCATTCNTCGTATTTGGAATTGCCTGGATAGTCGCTGGAATTCTTCCCCTGACACTGGATGGACCTATCGGACCTCAANCCAAGATTACGTCAAATAATTGAAATACCGTGGTCGGTTCCAATACTTTTTACTTGTTCATGGTGGTAGCATACTTTCGNTAATTTAGGAGGAGGCTAGCATATGGTGCCACCGGGTGACTTTCTTGGAGTAATACCTTCATGGGCTGTCATATATACTGCGACAGCGGTTTCTTTTGGCTCAGCTGTCGCAATCCTTTACATTCGAATGTTCCGACCTATTTTGGCGGGAAAACCTTCAGGGAGAACCGACCAACTTCCAAGACGAATATTCGGATCGATCCCTTATATTCTTGGACAAAAAAAAGTGTTGCAGAGCACCCATATCGCAAGAGATAGAGCCGGTATGGCACACGCGACAATCTTTTGGGGATTCTTATCCTTTTCTGNCAGCTACATCATATTCATTTACGGAGATTCGATTAATCCAAAATTTTCAACCACGATATTGTCAGAAATTGGGGTTAGGATATTTGGAGCATATTTGGATTTCCTCTCGGTAGCTCTGCTAATCCTCATTGTGTTCGCCGTTCTAAGGAGATGGGTATTCACCCCAAAGAGGCTGAAGTTCGACCTTACTCAAAAGAGGGAGGCAGCAATAATACTTGCCCTGATCGCACTCTTAATGATCAGTACCATACTTGCCGAAGGCTTCTATGCAGCAGTTGAAAATTCTAACTCTCACTCCTTTCTCGGCAACGCTCTGGGCAACTGGCTCTCAGACCTAGGAATCACAAGCGGAGCAGCATCTGCCATATATCAGTCCAGCTGGTGGATTCATCTTTTCATAATTTTAGGATTTGCCGTGTACATTCCTGTCTCAAAGCATGTCCATCTAGTTGGTGCCCCGATAGGATTTATAGCCCGTCAACTTGGTGCCAAGGGAACTCTTACTACCATCACTGACTTTGAAGAGTCTGAGTCATTCGGTGCTTCTAAAATGAAGGATTTCAATCAGAAACAATTGTTGGATGCCTTCGCATGCGCTGTTTGCGGGCGCTGTACGGATGTATGCCCCGCAAACATTACAGGCAAGGTACTATCACCCATGCATGTGGTCCAGGGGCTCAGGTATCACATTGCAGACGCGACTTCCGTTAAAGAAGAATCAGAAATTCCGAATATCATAGGCACTAGAATCGAGAAACAAGCGGTATGGGACTGCCTAACATGTGGGGCCTGTACGGAAGTCTGTCCAGTAGGAAACGAGCCGTTTCATCCTTTGATCGATATTCGCAGATACATGGTTATGGAAGAGCCTGACATACCTGAAGGGGCACAAGCCACACTTCTCAATCTCGAACAGAGGGGTCATCCCTGGAGTGGAACTACTTTTACCCGTGAAAGCTGGTACGAGGGTTTAGATGTCAGAACATTTGCGGAGAATCCGAATGCTGAATACCTAATGTGGGTAGGATGCACGAATGCTCTTGAGCAAAGAAGCCAGAGCATCCCTCGTGCTATGGTATCAATTCTCAACAGAGCCGGATTGGATTTCGCAATCTTGGGGGCCGAAGAAACATGTACAGGTGACCCTGCGCGCCGCATGGGCAATGAGTACCTATACCAGATGCTCGCTATGCAAAATATAGAAACATTCAATCGTTATGGTGTGAAGAAAATTCTCACCAGCTGCCCGCATTGTTTCAACAATTTAAAGAATGAATATCCTCATCTGGGTGGTAACTACAATGTATTGCATTACAGCGAGTTAATTTCAGATCTAATAGATAAAGGTTCCATAAAGCCAGTAGTTGCGATTGAAACCAAGATGGCTTATCACGATTCCTGCTACTTAGGAAGACATAATGGCATTTATGAGGCTCCTAGAGAGGTGGCAAAATCAATTCCTGGCCTCGAGCTTGTGGAGATGAAGAATTGCCGCGGCAATGGGTTCTGCTGTGGCGCGGGCGGCGGACATATGTGGTATGAAGAAGAAGGAACATCACGAGTGAATCATGCTCGGACAGACCAGTTTCTGGAAACCGGGGCCGACATTGTTGGAGTATCTTGCCCATTCTGCATGCAGATGATGGAGGAAGGAGTCCAATCAAAAGGAGTGAGCGGCACCCGCCAAGTGAAAGATCTCGTCGAACTGGTAGAAGAGAGTTTAGGATAGTGACATGGCAGTAGCCGACACGGGAACTAACTTTTTTCTTTATCTTCTTCGGCGATAGCTACGTATTTAGAGGGACATTTCACAATTACATTCCGGCTATCAAATTCGCTGCCTGGCACGTACTTACCTTCAAGAATAATCTCGGAATGCTCGTTGAAAAAGAGATCTGGAAGCACCCCGTCATGTCTCGCCTGCATCACCTGATCACCGTCCGTAAGAGCGAAATGAGCGATCGTAGAACCTCCGGTTCTATGGAAAGACTCGGCTACTAGCTTTCCACTCACGCGTACAACCTTCCCCTCAGCAGTTGCAGGTTGATCGCTCATCTCACCCACCGTAAAGTAATATACTGTCGCTCCCTGAAATGCGACGTATGCAAAATATCCAAGAGCTGAGAACAACACAACAGCAGCAATGAGAGCTTTACCTCTATTTAGAGTAATTAGCCCTGTCGCACCTTGATCTAGCCCTGATGTTTCTTGTTTCTCACTCACGTTCTAAAAATTATTTCCCATTGTAGGATTCGTTTCCTGCCAATATTTTTTTCAGCGACTGGAGTTCCCGTGTCATCTCCTTCAAGCGTTTTGATAGAAAGAAGACATAAGCAAAGAAAGCGATCCAAGTTAAAAAGAAAACAGCAAATAAGAACTTTAGATTAGCCTCAGGATCTTGTCCTCCCGCNGGGGAAGCCTCAAGAGAAGACGCCATTAAAGAATGAACCGGGTTAGTTAANAAAAATACCAGTCCNAAAATCACAAGAANGNATAGCTTTTTTCTAACCACTTCTAGCAACATACTGATGTACCTCGTCAAGGGCATCCTCTGCCCGTCTCATAGCGATTCTCTCGACTAAAATATAGATATAAAAAACTGTAAATGCTATGAATGCCATCCAGAAAGTTAAACGCATACTAGAATCGAGACCTCCCGATTCCACAAACGGACCTATGTTCAGATCCGGATGAGCCGTTCTCCACCATATTGATGCCATATAGATTAGTGGAGCATCCAAAGCACCAAGTAAGGCAACTACCGAAGCATATCGCCTTCCTCTTGATCCCTTGGGAGCATATGCCCGAACCATCAGATATCCAACGTAGATGAACCAAAGTATCAGCGTAGTAGTTAGCTTTGGGTCCCATGTCCACCAGACGCCCCAGACTGGTTTTGCCCAAATCGCACCAGTCACAAGAATTAGTGTCGCAAAAATTAAGCCAAGTTCGGCCGCTGAATAAGCGATTGAATCCCATTTGTCATTTCTCGTATATAGATGAATTACACTCGCTATCCCAACNACGAAAATCGACACCATCCCTATCCATCCTAAGGGCACATGGAAATAGAAAATTCTTTGTGATATTCCCAGATTTTGCTCTGTTGGCACCCACATGAACACCAGATATATGGTGACTAACATCAGTAATGCAGTAAGTGAGAAGAATGCAGTTCTCATTGGCGGCTTTAAAAGCCTCCTATCACACCAGATATAACCTTAGGTGGCCCCTTAACGTTTGTGAATTATATCACTGAGCGNGGNTCTTAAGTCAGGACCTCGTCCTGATCTCCCATTACGGGGTGTGAGAGAGACCCGGGGTTGTTCCCATCAGCTTGTTACGGCACCTATGGAAGCTGAGGAAACTAGCTTGGCGTATTTGGCTAGAACTCCCCTCTCATAGTTAGCCTTCCGAGGTTGCCACGCTTTCTTTCGCTCTTCAAGTTCAGCTTTCGTGATCTTAACATTCAATTGACGAGACTCTACATCCATCGATATGATGTCGCCTTGATTTATAAGTCCTATAGGACCTCCAACCGCCGCCTCGGGAGCAACGTGNCCTATCATTGGTCCTCTGGTGGCCCCAGAAAACCTNCCGTCAGTTATAAGCAGGGTAGAATCCCCTAAACCAGCCCCCATAATGGCCCCTGTAACCGCAAGCATTTCCTGCATACCAGGGCCCCCTTTTGGGCCTTCATATCGGATGACTAAAACATCCCCGTCTTCTATTTCACCGTTAGTAACAGCTTCAAAGGCGGCTCTTTCGCCGTCGTAAACTTTCGCGGGACCTTCATGCTGATGATGACTAGTTCCAGAAACTTTGATTACTGCCCCTTCCGGCGCAAGGTTTCCCNTCAGTATCGCAAGACCGCCNGTCGAACTTTTAGCGTTGGGTATAGAGAATATAACTCTCTCATCGGGTTTTGTTGTAACTCCTTGAAGATTCTCCCCTATTGTATTTCCGTTAATGGTCATCGCATCTCCGTGCAACATGCCGCCATCAAGAAGTTCTTTAAGTACNACCTGNACTCCGCCGGCTTTGTCCACGTCGGACATTACATATTTGCCACCGGGCCTCAGATCGGTAAGGTAAGGTGTCTCCCTACTCAGAGCATCAAAATCATCAATGGTAAGGTCAACCTCTGCCTCGCGGGCAATGGCTAGNAAATGTAGTACAGCATTGGTAGAACCACCCATGGCGAGAACAAGTCTAATTGCGTTTTCAAAAGCAGCTCTTGTCATGATGTCTCTAGGCTTCACTCCTTTCTCCAACATCGAATACAAATGAGTACCTGCTTCATGTGCAACGTCCAGATTTCGATCATCCACCGCAGGAATAGACGCGGCCCCAGAGACTGACATTCCCATNGCTTCAATCGCAGAAGCCATAGTATTCGCCGTAAACATTCCGGAGCATGCCCCTTCACCAGGGCAGGCTGCACGCTCCATCTTTAGGAGTTCATCCAGGCTCATCTGACATTTCGAGTATGCCCCGACAGCCTCATACATATCTTGAATATTTATGTCCTGCCCCTCGTAGGAACCTGGCAGTATAGCTCCCCCATAAACAAATACCGAAGGTATGTTTAGTCGAGCCATTGACATCATCGCGCCAGGCATGTTTTTATCGCACGCGGCGACCACTATTAGGCCATCCATACCCTCCGTGAAACAAACAGTCTCAATGGAGTCGGCTATTACTTCTCGGCTGACTAGGGAACCNTTCATTCCCTCAGTCCCCATAGATATGCCATCACTTATTGTTATCGTACCGAACATAAATGGAACCGCTTGAGCATCCCAAAGTCCCTGCTTAGCCTTCTCTGCTATACGTGTGAGGTGCACATTGCAAGGAGTTACATCACTGGCTAAATTCGCCACACCAACAAATGGCTTCTCCATATCATCATCGTTCAGCCCTACTGCTCTAAGCATCGACCTCGCCGGAGCTCTGTCCGGACCAAGGCTGACAATNCCCGACTTATGTTTAAGAAGAGCCAAATTCTTAGTTTTCGTTGCCATGGTTCCTCCACCTCTTATAAGAAATCTAAAATCCGCTGCAGTTTAAGGATATTTCNTATCNGAAAATGGGTAAAAACACGANAGCCCCAATAGAATTTTGCCTAACCTGAAANGTGTATATCGAGTCACGTATTAGTAATTTTGATGAGTCCCAGAGAACTCAGTCCACCAATACCGAGAACGTTAAAACAATTAACTATTCTTCAGAAGGACCGTGTTTATCCATAAGATCTATGACTCGAGGATCAATCGTGTCTGGNATGTTACGCCCCGAGTCGTAGTAAGCAATAGCAAGATGGGCGTCTCTATGAAGTTGTTCACTTTCCGGCATATTTCTGAATTTGTCACTATTTAATTCAGCAAACAGATTATCAATATGTGCTTTCTGATACATTTGAGTGCCTGCTACTATGGCTGAAATCTCTTTACAGCTCTGTGGAATTTCGTTCTTAGAGTCNCTTTAATTCTCTATAGCCCNGCGTCGTACCCNGTCTTTTCNGNNAGAATCTCGGCCANNTCNTCTGCAAACTCTTTNGCNTCGTCTTCTGANGCAGATCCTCNCTCCTCTAATTTTTTCTTAAACTGATCNAAAAGCCATTCATCTTTGGTTCCNTGTGGAAAGTCAAAGAATCCCCTGTCGAAGGAGGGCAACTCATCAGGGCCAAAGTATCCCTTACCTCTGATTTCAAAACCTTCGAGGTTATGAGTACCTTTGCCCAATATGTCGCCTGTCTCAACGAAATGCTCCATTACTGAGGGCATACCATATCGCTGTATGGGACAAACCAACATACACACGCCACAACCCTCATAGGTCGCCATCACGGGCCGGCATCGATCGTACATTAATTTATGCTTCTC